>NZ_JBSHMJ010000025.1:0-61965 GCF_053645265.1 Dietzia sp. NPDC055343
CCAGCCGGGCTGAAGAGCATCGGACTGATGAGCATGCTGGCGTCGATGCATGGCCCGGCAGCGACTGTCGCCGTCTCGGCATCCGTTTCGGCCGCGGAGGACCCCGAGAACGTGGGCGGCTACAACCGAGTAGGGCCGGAGGACGTGTCCTCGACCCCATTGGAGCGGATCGTCACCGCCGCCGAGGCGTTGGATCCGAGCCAGTTCGAACAGGTACAGAAGCAGGTCACGACCGCTGCGGGCACGCTGGACTCGGCGGCTTCCACCCTGCAACGCGAGTTGGACGACGTACTTGGCGGCGCCTGGCAGGGCGAGTTCGCCCAGGAGGGCGCGAGGGCGGTCCACGCGTTGACCGGGTCCGCGTTCGACTTGGTGGGTGTGCTGGAAGAAGTAGCCACCCGAGCCGACGGAGCACAGGTCGGGTTCCACACCACCCGCAGCAACATCTCCTCCGAGTCGCTGAAGCTGGAGCTGGCGCAGGCCCGCACCCCGGGGCTCGGATCCGGTCCCGGCGCGACACTGGGTCCCGCCTCACCAGGCGCGCCCCAAGCTGCATCCGCTGCTCGGGCGGCAGCGGAAGAACAGGCGCGAGCTGTGGTCAACACCGAGTACAGCCCAGCAGTGATGAAGGCCAACCTCGACGACCTCCAGTTCCCCACCGCCTTTCGAGTCGTCTCCGGCGCCGCACTTGGTGGCGCCACCGGCATCGACCCCGTCTCTGCCTGGAACACCGGAGGTATTCCGCAGACCGCCGGCGCAGCCGCCCCCGGCCCAGCTGCCTTGGCCGCTGCCGGTGCCGGCGGGCCCGGCGCCAGCGGGGTCAGCGCGAGCGGGGTCAGCGGGCCAGGGGCCGACGCTGCGGGCGCAAGCGCGCCAATCGCGGCTACCGATGCCGCCACCGAACAGGCACTACTGGCCTCACGCGCCGGCGGAGGCGACGCATCGGGACTGGGCGCAGCCGCTCCGAATGCGGGCGCAGGCCCGGCCGGGGCAGGTCCGGTGAACGCGGCCACCACCGCGGCGGGGGCGCCTCTGGCCCCGATGAACGGAGCCCCGGGACAGCAGGCCGGTGGCACGGGAACGTCCGGCATCCGCGGACTACGCGGCAATGCCGGAGCCCGCGGCGGCGCGGCGGGCGGCCGGGACCGTGATCGCGGCTTCGGCAGCGCAGCCGGGCTGGTCGGGGGCGGCGGGGCCGCAGCCGCCGGCGCAGCAGCGACTCGCATGGGCGGGGCCGGGACCCTGGCAGGTCTCAGCCACTCGGCCGGCCCGGGTGTCGGCGGCCCATCTGCCGGAGCCCCGGGGGCAGGCGCAGGAAACGCCACCGGAGCAACCACCGGTGCTGGTGGGATGGGGCCGACGTCGTCGTCGACTGGTGGTCCCACCGCAGGGCGACCAGGCGCGGTGCCGATGGGCATGATGGGCGCCGGCGGGGCCGGGCAGAGCTCCGACAGACGTGGACACACGCCAGCCGGCTATCTGACCAACGCCACCAACACCACCGACATCATCGGCGACCCCGTCAAAGTCGCGCCCGCCGTACTCGGTCGCCACGCTGAGCCCGGAAGTACGACAACCGACGCGGCTGTGGGCAAGGCCGACGTTGCGGATTCGGATGGTTCCGCAGGCGTCGTCCGCTCGCCGGGGCGGGTGCTCGGCCGCAGCTACACGGGCAGCGGCGACGAGCGGGACTAGGCGCGGAGCTAGACGCAGTGCTCGCGCTATCGAGTGCTCGTCGAGGTCAGGCGCTGCGGAGGTCGACCGGCGCCGGGAACGGCAGGACGATCTCGCGGCCCACGTCCTCGATCGCGTCGGTCAACGCGGTGGTGAGCACGATGCGGTCGTCGTAGACGTGGGCGATCCGAACCGTGAGAGGGCCCGCATCCGACGACCCGGGCTCGCTGTACACGAACCGTTCGGCCAGGAAGCGCAGGCCGATCGCGTCGAGTGCTTCCTCCGCCTCGAACCAGTCGTCGACGGGCTCCAGCGGGCGGCCGAGGCGATCAATAGGGACCAGGCGCGGCTCGGCGACGGTCATGTCGATCCAGCCGACCAGCTCGCCGTCATCGCGGCGGTGCGGAATCCAGGTTTCGGGGATCATCAGACGAGTCTGCCCGTGCGTTGGCGAGTTGGTCGTAGCCACTGCGGAAATGGTCGCCGCCACTGCGCGACATGTCCCGCGGCGTCGCACTGGTGACGACCTTCCGGCCAGGGCTCACGCCGTGACGACCGCCTGCATGATCAGGAACGCCACCAGCGGCACCAGCGGCGTGACCACTATCGCCGTCACGAGCGCCCACAGCCGGCGGCGCCACAACACGAGCGCGCCCATCACGACGACGGCCGCCACCAGCGCGGTGATCGGCGTGAGCGCCATGATGGTCTGCCAGCGCGGCTCGCAGATCAGCTCGGTGCTCTCTCGGAAGCAGGTGTCCGAGAGCATCGCCGACAAACCGCCGAACAGCAGGCTCAGCAGCGCCAGGACAACGACCTCGGCGCCGTAGAGCACCGCCCCGACCACCCAGTAGGCCGGGACCGGCCCGGAGCCCGCGCTCGAACCCGGACCCGGACCCGAGCCCTCGCCCGGGCGGCCGGGCGCGGGTTCCACCGTCAGAACTTCCGGAAGGTGTGCCCCAGCAGTTTCTTTCCGCCCTCGGCCAGCTTCCCTGCCTTGGCTGCGGTGGGCAGCAGCGACAGCGCGTTGAGGCGCGAGGTCACGTGCAGGCGCGCGGCCCGCTCGGCGTTCTTCCAGCCGCGGGCGCCGAACGCGTCGGCCTCGCCGGAGAAGAAGCGGGCCTCCTCGTCGAAGCGGCGGCCGTCGAGTGCTCGCACCGACGAATCGGAGGCCGAGTGGCGCCGGTAGAGGAACGCGAGCGTCGGGTCGTAGATCATGTGCCCGCCGCCGGTGATCACGTCCACGAGCAGCGCCAGGTCCTGCACCACGTCCAGGCCCTCACGGAAGCCGATGCGCTTGACCCACTCGGAGTTCCACGCCAGCGACGGGAAGTAGGTCCAGTTGCCGTGCATGAGCGAGGTCATGAGCTTCTCGCCGTGCAGCACCGTGCGGCCGTCGGCCTTGGGGGTGGTCAGCGACTTCACGCTGTCGCCGAGGCCGCGGACGGCGGAGCCGTGCTCGTCGATGACATTGACGCCGACCTCCATCACCGCGGCGTCGGGCACGGCGGCGAATCCGTCGGCCACGACCTGCAGGTAGTTGGGCAGCATGATGTCGTCGGCGCCCATGATCACCACGATCGGCGCGGTGACCATGCCGATGCACTTCCGGTAGTTGCCGTTGGCGCCGAGGTTGGTCTCGTTCTTCTCGTAGGTCACCCGGCTGTCGACCGCGGTGATCTCGCCCATGTAGCGGGCGGGCTCCGGGTCCGGGTAGCCATCGTCCACCACGACCAGCCGGAAATCCTTGTAGCTCTGCGCCAGGACACTGTCCACGGCCTTCTTGAAATGGTCGACATCCCCGTAGTAGGGGAGCATCACATCAATGGCCATTGGTGAACCGCCGTCCTTGTCGTCTCCGGATTGTCCGTCCGATCGCATAGTATCGACCCTCGATGACCGGAGACAGTGTGCGGCCCACGGGGCCAGATGAGGAGGCCGGGGGCGACCCCGTCCGCAACCGCGATGTCTGGCTCATCGTGCCCTGCTTCAACGAGGGCACGGTGATCGAGGACGTGCTGCGCAACGCCGGCGAGACGTTCCCCAACATCGTCGCGGTGGACGACGGTTCGGCGGACGACTCGGCGGCGGCGATCCACCGCGCCGGGGCCCACCTGGTGCGGCATCCGGTGAACCTGGGCCAGGGCGCGGCCATCCAGACGGGTGTCGAGTACGCGCGGAACCAGCCGGGCGCCCGCTACTTCGTCACGTTCGACGCGGACGGTCAGCACCAGGTCAAGGACGTGCTGACGATGGTCGGGCGGCTCCGCAGCGAGCCCGTGGACATCGTGGTGGGCACCCGTTTCGGCCGCCCGCGCGCGGAGGACGACCAGGTGCCGCTGATCAAGCGCCTCGTGCTCCGCACCGTGGTGATGCTCAGCCCGCGCACGCGCCGCCTCGGGCTGACGGACGCCCACAACGGCCTGCGCGTGTTCAACCGCCGCGTGGCCGAGGGCCTCAATCTGCGCATGAACGGGATGAGCCACGCGAGCGAGTTCGTGGAGCTCATGGACTCGAACGGCTGGCGCGTCGCGGAGGAGCCGGTCGACATCCTGTACACCGAGTACTCCATGTCCAAGGGGCAGTCGCTGCTCAACGGGATCAACATCCTGTCCGACGGGATCGTGGGACGGAGGCTGCCCTAGATGATCAAGGTTCTGCTGCTCCTCGCCGGTGCGGTGCTGGTCGCGTTCTTCGTGGCCAACCGTCGCAAGGCCCGGGCCAAGGCCGGCGTGAAGATCGGCTTCGTGCTGTTCGTGGTGTTCATGGTCTACGCCGTGATCCGCCCGGACGATCTGACGTGGGTCGCCAACCGCCTGGGTGTGCAGCGCGGCACCGACCTCGTGCTGTACGCGCTGGTCATGGGCTTCGCGTTCGTGACGGTGTCGACGTGGGTGCGCTTCCGCGAACAGGAGCTGCGGTACGCGCGACTGGCCCGCACCATCGCGCTGGCCGACGCGGTGCGGCCCGAGGATCACGTCGATGTGCGGGTCATGAAGCCCGTGTCCGACGACGATCCACTGCAGTCCTGAGACACGTCGTGGATCCCGCGAAGGGTCCGGACGCGGATTCCGCGCAGACAGCCGGGACCTGCGAGAACACCGAGGCCTCCCGCACCGCCGCCGAAGTCGATGAGGCCGCCCGGCTGCGGGATCGGCTCGGCGTGGCGAGCGCCCGCCTCGAAGCCCTACTGCCCCCGGAAGATCCGGCCGCGCCGGGGGAAGGAGCCGCGCCGCGCGGGGGTGTTGCCAGGTTCGACGACGACACCGTCAACTCAGGGCTCCGATCACTCCTTGCCCCCGCCGCCGCTCGGGTCTCCCGCCTACTCGAGCTGGCGGGGTCGGTCGCGGACGGCACGCTGACCGAGGAGTCCGCAACGCGGGCCGCCCGGGCGATCGCGGCGGAACAACCCCATCGGCGGCCGCGGTGAGCGGTGCGATTCCGGAGAACCCACCTCCGCTGCGGGTCACACGACTACTCGGGCTGGCGACCGAGGTGCTCTCGGCCCGGGATGCCCTCGCCACGGCGCGCGACGCCCTGCTCTCGGCGCCCGTGCACTCCCCCGCGCTGACCGCGCTCGCCGAGGCGATCGACGGCGAGGCCCGCGGTCTCGACGAGTTCCTGGCCGGCGTGTACCGGCTGGTCGAACTGGCGGAGGACAGCTGGGACGATCTCGTCGGCCCGCACCCACTCCCCGAGCCTGAGCGCGGCCGCCTCCTGCGGTCGCTGGACCGTGCCGTGGACAACGCGTTCGTCGATCTGGCCCGCCTGACCGGCATCCGGCCCGCCGGGGGCCAGGCGATCGACGCCGCCGGCCTCGACACCCGCGCCACGGTCGCGTCGTGGGCCCGGGCCGAGCCTGACGCGGTGTACTCGACCGTCGAGCACCTGAGCACCGCCGACCGCCGCCTGCTGGCGCTGGCCGAGCCCGTGGCGGTCGGCAGCACGTACGGCGTGCCGTGGGCTGTACGCGCCCGTGCCAATACGGTGTCGGTTCGTCGGGCGCTGCATCGCGAGCAGGTGGCGGGCACACCATGGAGCCCGCGCATCGGCCGGCTGGAGACCATGGCCCGCCGGGCGGGTCGCCGGCGTCGTTCGTTCGTCGGCTTCTCGGCACGACGGGGCGGCCGGATGATCGAGGTCGTGGGTGAGCCCGGCCCCGCCACCGAGGCGATCGCGGTCTACGTGCCGGGCACGGGCACCAACCTGGACATGTCGCACGTCAACACGGATGTGGTCGATGACCTCGTCGACGCCGCCGCCGGCCGCCTGGTCGCCGTGGCCTACCTCGACGGCGAGTTCCCGCAGGACATCATGGCCGACGCCGGCCGCCCGGACTTCGCCGAGGAGATGGCTCCGCGTCTGGTCCGCTTCTGCCGCGAGGTGGACCGCGTGGTGGAGATCGACTGTCCCGGCGCCGCGGTCACGGTCCTCGGCCATTCGTACGGCGGCCGGATCGTGGGTACGGCCGAGCGGATGGGGCTACGCGCCGACCGGGTCGTCTACGCCGCCTCCCCCGACCTCGGGGTGGGGGTCAACGGCCCCGAGGACTGGCGCTCCCCCGGACCGGTTCACCGCTATTCGATCACCGCGCCGGCCGATCCGGTGGAGCTGCTCCAGGCCCGGTTCGCGCTGCGCCGCCGCTGGATGACCCGTAACCTGCCGGACGGGGTGGTCCGCCTCGACGCGGGTTTTTTCGACGACGACGTGCCCGTCTACGGGACCCGCGGTCATGGCGGGTTGTTCGATCGGGACTGTGGCGCGTTCCGGGCCATGCTGGCAGTGATGCTCGGCGGGCGGGTACCGCTCTGGTGCGACCGCGAGATCCACGCCCGCCACACTCGCGTGCGTAGGGGCGAGCAGGGACGGCTGCTGCCGATGATCCGCCGCCACGCGGTCGGGCTGTGGCTGCGGCGGGACGACGATCCCTACGGCGAACCCGCAGTCGTGTGGGCGGCACCCGGGCAGGTCATCGACATCCCCGCTGCCCGGTCGGTGCGGCGTTAGCAGCGGCGGGGCCGGTCAGTCGCGGAAGTAGGCGACCGTGCGGGCCACTCCCTCGCGGATCGGCACCTGCGGGTTCCAACCGAGCACCTCGCCCGCGCGGCGGGCGTCCAGCGCCGAGCGTGCGACGTCGCCGAGGCGGGCGGGCGCGTACTCGGGATCGTCGGTGGCGCCGGCGGCCTCGGCGACCAGGGTGTGCAGTTCCCGGTCGGAGGTCTCGACGCCGGTGCCGATGTTGAAGCGCAGCCCGGCCGCGGCCTCGACCTGCGACGCGCGGACGAAGCCGTCCACCACGTCGTCGACGAACACGTAGTCGCGGGTGTTGCCGCCGTCGCCGAAGACGCGGGTGGGCTGCCCGGCGAGCAGGCGCTGCGAGAAGATCGCGACCACGCCGGCCTCGCCGTGCGGATCCTGGCGCGGGCCGTACACGTTCGCCGGAGCGACGCCCGCCCACTCGATGCCGTACAGGCGGGAGAACATCTCGAGGTAGATCTCCCCGGCGACCTTGCCGGCCGCGTACGGGCTGAGCGGATCCACCGCCCGGGTCTCGGCCACCGGCAGCTCGGTGACGGGACCGTAGATCGAGCCGCCGGAGGAGGTGAACACGATCCTGCGCACCCCGGCCCGACGGGCGGCCTCGGCAAGGCGCACGGTGCCCACGACGTTGACCTCGGCGTCGTGCACCGGGTCCTCGACGGACAGCCGCACATCGATCTGCGCGGCCAGGTGGAAGATCACCTCCGGCCGGGCCTCGGCCACCACACCCTCGATCGCGGGATCGGTGAGCCCCATCTGGTGGAATGCGAACCGCTCGCCGACCTCACGGGCGGCGGCGAGGTTCTCGAGTCGCCCGCGGGACAGGTCGTCGATGACCGTCACCTCGTGCCCCTCTGCCAGCAGTCTGTCCACGAGGGTCGAGCCGATGAACCCGGCTCCGCCCGTCACGAGTGCACGCAAGTGTTCCCCTCCCGGTTGCGGCGGACCCGCCGCGGCCGACCGTCTGGACGCCTGAAGCACAGGATACGACCGACGGGGGCGGCGGTCACTCCGGGATCTCGGATTCCAGGGTGAGCGGGGCCCTGGCGTGCGGCGGGAACGGCGAATCGGCGAGGATCTGCGCGAGCTCGGCGTCGGAGAACGCGGCACGTACCGCGAAGATCCGGACCTGCGAGTCGTTGTACACCTTCACCAGTCCGGGCGTCGCGTCGAGCTCGAGCAGGTGCGGGTTGGGTTTCTGGAAGCCCCAGTAGTTGGGCGGGCTGATGTAGACGTAGGTGACCCCGAGTTCGGCCAGGGCCGCATCCACCGCGGGGTTCACGCCGGCCTGATCCAGCGTCATGAACAGGCTGCTGGTCAGTGGTGCGGTGTCCCCGGGTGCCAGGTAATGCCGCGAGGTCGAGGGCAGGCCATCGGTGGCGTACATCCAGCCGGAGCCCTCATCCGGATTGGTGTAGATCTGCCCGCTGTAGGCGCGGGGTTGCTCGGACAACCACCGGAAAGCCGCCAGGTCGTGGCCGTCGACGAGCCGTCCCCAGCGTTGGTTCGACCCGGCCGCGACCGCGTACTCGGGCGAGGTCTGGATGACCCACGAGCCGGTGCCCACCAGTGCAGCCAGCGCCACCGCCACCCGCAGGCCCGTTACCCCACGCCCGTCCGGGTCGGTGATCGGGTCGATGAGCCGGCCCAGCCAGCCCGCGAGCATCTGCACGAACGCGCCCACGCCCACTCCCACCGCGGCGGCCACGACGACGGCCATCACGACCCCGATCCGGCGCGGGTCGTTGTAGAAGACACTGCCGAGGGCACGCAACGTGCCGCCGGTCCAGTTGCCGAAGTGGTCCATCGCGTTGACGCACACCACCAGCAGCCCGCCCCACAGCAGGATCGGCCAGAGGACCAGGCGGCGCAGCATCACGATCACGCCGAGCGCGGCGAGGGACAGCAGCACCCAGCGCACACCGAAGTCCTCGACGTGGCGCACCTGTAGGGCCGCCGCCTTGCCCCAGGTGGCGGCCCTGTCGGCGTTGATCTCGAACTCGAACGCCGAGATGTCATCCGCCTCGGCGGAGACGGTGAGAATCTGCGGCAGCAGGGTGAGCACCCCGGCCAGCCCGACACCGGCCAGGACGAGGAAGTCGCGCAGGCGTCCCCGCACCGGTCGCCACAGGGCCTCGAACAGCCACCAGAACAGCACGATCACCGCGGCGGTGACCATGCCCGACGGGTGGACGCCACCGATGCCGACCAGGCCCAGCGCCGCCGCGGGGATGAGCCGCCGGTCGGCCACCGCCGCCACCACGACCGCGGCACCCAGTCCGGCCAGCCCGTTGGCCACCGCGGACGGGGTCGCGGCCACCATGACCTCCATGAACGGCAGTCCCGGGAACAGCGCGGTCGCCATTGCCGCGACCGCCGCGGAGGTGGCCACCACCGGGCGCGAGAACCGCCGGTGCGTGATCAGCCACGCCAGCGCTGCCACGCCGAGCGGGAACACCAGAGCAACGGAGCCGATCTGCACGAGGTTGTACGTCTCCACGGCCCCGATGCCGCGCAGCGCCATGACGAGCGCGGCGATCGCATGCCACGTACTGGGGTAGTAGAGGGTCGCCGAGTTCTCCGGATAGCGCAGCGCGCCCGCGTGGTCCGGCGAGGCCAGGCCCTCGTCGTGGATGAACCGGATGTAGTTGGCGTGCCAGTGCGCGTCCCAGCCCTGGAACACATTCGCCGTGCCGCCGGGCATCGCCGACAGTTCCGTGATGATCATCTGGCCGATCAGCCAGGCGCTCACCAGGACCGCCGTGCCGGGCAGCAGCCACCACCACGACCGGCGACCCGCCCGTGCCGCGGCCCGTCCCGCTGGGGCGGCAGGCCGTCCCGCGTTGGCGCGTGCCGCCCGCGAACGACCGCGAGTGCGCTTCCTGCGTCTGCTGCGGGACGTTGCCGGACGGGCCGCTCGTCGTCGCCGTCGTCGTCGGATCCAACCGACGCCGGTGATGAGCAGGCCCACGACACCGACCACCGCGGTGGTCACGGCCGTGGCCACCGCGTAGCCGGCGAGCGTCCAGGGCACGTCGATGCGGCCGTAGACGTAGCTCGCGATGGCGGCGATTCCGAACGACACCGGGATCGACGTGGCCACGGCCAGTCGCAGCGGCAACTGGGCCGCTATTCCGACGATCGCCCCGGGCAGCACCAGGAGCGCGGTCAGGGTCACCATGACCATCGCGATGTCGATGACCCGCCTCCGTTCCTCGCCGACTTACTGTTCAGCCCATTATGGGCCACCCCTGCGCCATCTCTTCACCGCGGCACGAGGACTCCGACAGGTCCGCTGCCGACGCACATTTCGGTGACGCCCTCACGTGGGGAAACGGTGAGGCCCGTGCCCCCGCCCTCGACCCGCACGAACACCGTGCCCAGACCGGCCCGCACCGGGGCGACGGTCTCCTCACCCTGATCGAACTCCAGGGCCACCTGACCGTCGGCGTCGGCGAACACGTTGAGCTGCACCACCCAGTCCCTCTCGAGCAGCGGGCCGTCCAACGCGAGCCGGGCCCCGTCCGGCCCCACGCGATGGCCACAGGCCGGCTCGGGCCCCTGCGGGAGCGTCCGGCCGAACGCCACCTCGGCCGGGTGGAGCGCGCCCAGGGCATCGATGAGGACCGGCTCGGGGGTCCACGTACCCACATCCGGCATCCCGGGCACGCCGGTGATCAGTGTCGACAGCCGGTGTGCGGGCGCCGTGACCGGGTGGAGAACCTCGAACGGCACGTCCTGGTCGAGCATCGGTTCCGGCCGGTCGCGCAGCGTCTCCACCAGCGGCTGCACGTAGTCGCGCGACGGCTGCTCGGACCACACCTGCCGGAACGTCACGGTCGACACCACCGACGACGCGAGCAGCGCGACGAGCGCGAGCACGCCTACGACCGTGTGCGTCGGCGCCGCCGTGCGCCGTGGTGCGGCCAGGGCGAGCGCGGCGGCCGCACCGAGGATCACCGGCAGCTCCGCGTGATAGCGGAGGGTCTGGACGATCTCGGCGGCGGTGTCCGGGCCGGCGCGCCCGGCCGCGACCAGGACCACCGAGATCAGGGGGTACAGCGCGGCGACCAGCCAGATCGCACCGGTCCGGCGCCGCGTGAGCAGCGACCAGACAAGGACCGCCGCGCACGCCAGCACCCCCACCACCACCGCGGCGACCGGCGGATCGGCCATGGGCGGGCCGGGATGCCAGCGGTCCCACCGCCACGGTCCGCCGCCCAGCGCGGGAACCACGGCCAGGCGGTAGGTGTGGGCCACGAGGTCGACGAACCCGGGGCGTGTGCCCTCCGCCTCGCCGAACGATCCCCGACCTCCGAGCCGTCCGACGACGACGAAGAAGACCCCCGCCCACACCACGACGATCACCGCCTGTGCGGCCCACGCGACACGGGTGCGCCGCCAGAGATCGAGGATTTCCGTCCGCCCGCCCCCGGCGGTCCACCATCCGGCCAGCAGCACCATCGCCGCGACCACGGGAATGATGAGGGCCTTCTCCACGAACAGCAGGCCGAGAACCGTGGCCAGCGTGGCCTCCACCGCATGCCTGCGGTGGCCCGTCCGGGCGAGCAGGACCATCGAGGACACCGCCCAGGCCAGCGCGGCGCTGAGCGGGAGCACGTTGAGGGCGGCCGCCCACCAGGTGGCCGCGGGCAGCCCGAGCGGGATGGCCAGGCCCGCGACGAGCGGCACCAGCAGCACGGGCCGGCCGCGGAGCAGCACCCAGAGCATGCGGGCGTACGCGGCGCCGGCGAGCAGTTGGAGCACGACGATCTGCGCGAGCGGGAGCCGGAAATCCAGCGGCGCGAAGTGGGCGGCGATCCAGACCAGCGCCATCCCACCGGGCATGAGGTGCCCGTCATGGTCGGTGAGCAGGAACTCCGGGGTCGGCCACGAATAGCCGGCGGACAGGCTGTGCAGGATCAGATCGTCCCAGTAGAACCAGCCCGCGGCCGCCACCCAGAGGCGCACCACCGCGGCCACCACCACGATCGCCGCGCACAGACCGACCAACGCGCGCGGGGACACGGCGGCGCGCGAGGACTGGCGGGGCGGCGGGTTCTCGACGGTGGGCGACATCGCGGGTCAGGGTAGCCGCACCCTCCGACACGGTCTCCGAGACGCACCCGCGCCGCACCACGCCGCCGCGCACGAGCGCAGCCCCGGCAGGCCGCGGGCGGGGATGTCGGAGGGCATGGCTATGGTGCCCCGCATGAGTTCACGGTCCTCTCGCCCGGTCATCGCTGTCGTCCTCGGCGTGGCCGTGCTGGCGGGCGTCGGCTGGTGCGCCGAGACCGAGAAGGGGACGGACTTCCCGAGCGCGACCGGAGGAGACGATTCACCGCAGACCGTCACGTCGGTGCCCGCTCCGCCGGAGGGGCCACCGGATTTCGACCCCGCACCTGCGCCCGCTCCTGAGCCGGCCCCCGGTGAGCCCGGGGACCCGGCGGTGCCGGAGGCGCCCGCGCCCGGCGGCGATCCGCTCGTCCCGCCGGCCCGTGCGGCGCTGGGGCAGCTCGAGGTCAAGGGTCGCGCGCCCAAGACGGGGTACGACCGTGATCTTTTCGGTCAGGCCTGGTCAGACGATGTGGGCGTGGAGTTCGGGCGCAACGGCTGCGATACCCGCAACGACATCCTCAGGCGGGACCTGCAGGAGCACACCTTCCGGCCGGGGACGCGGGACTGCGTGGTGCTCACCGGCGTGCTGAACGGGCCGTACACCGGGGAACGGATCGAGTTTCAGCGCGGGCAGGACACGTCGTCGCTGGTACAGATCGATCACGTGGTTGCGCTGTCGGACAGCTGGCAGAAGGGGGCGCAGCAACTCACCGTGGAGCAGCGGCGCGATCTCGCCAACGACCCGCTCAACCTGTTGGCCGTGTCCGGTCGGGCCAACCAGCAGAAGGGGGACGGCGACACGGCGACATGGCTGCCGCCGCGGCGCGAGTTCTGGTGCTCGTACGTCTCGCGTCAGGTGTTGGTCAAGGAGCGCTACGGGCTGTGGGTCACGCAGGCGGAGCGCGATGCGATGGACCGGGTCCTCTCCGGATGTTGAGCCGGGCCCGCGCGGGATCAGAAGTCGAACAGGCCTCCGCCGTCGCCGCCGAACAGACCGCCGTCGAAGAACCCGCCGCCGTCGCCACCACCGTCGCCGCCAAACAGGCCGCCGTCGAAGAACCCGCCGCCGTCTCCCCCGGCGTCGCCGCCGGCATCACCGCCGTCGCCGCCGAACAGGCCGCCGTCGAAGAACCCGCCGTCGTCGCCGCCCATGTCTCCCACGTCGGCGCCGCCCTCGCCGATGCCGGAGGCGAAGTCCTCACCCGAATAGCCGACGCCCGACATACCGGCGAACATCATGTTGAACATCATCATCGAGCTCATCATCCACATGCCGCTGGCCAGCGCGGACGCCCACCAGGGCTCCGAGTACCAGCCCGACGGGACCGGCCTGCCCGCCACGACACCGCCCGGGTAGTAGTGCGGGGTCTGGTCGCTCGGCCCGGTGGCCGCGCTCATGGTCCGACCGTCGACCTCGACCGTGCGGTCCTCGGTCACCTTTCCGGCGCGGTCCTGGCCTGGGGTGGCGGGCAGCTCGGGGCCGGGGTCCAGGCCCATCGCCTCGCGGGCGGCGCGCACGTAGTACAGCCCCTCCAGCGCGGTGTCCTTGGCCAGCTGCGCCTGGACCGGCGTAGTGGCCCGCTCGAGTTCGGTGACGGCGGCCGTATAGCGCTCGGAGGCGTCCGCCATGGCCTGCTTGGAGGCGTCGTCGATGCCGTCGATGTTGAACACCTGGCCGCCGAGCCGCTCGACCCACCGGGTCGCCTCCGCGCGGTAGTCCTCCAGGTGGCGGTTCTGATGCGCCTGCAGCTGGGTCTGCCCCTTGTTCTGACTGCGGGAGATCACGGCGACGGCCACCGCGATCACGGCGGCGATGAGGAGGAATTCCACGGGAGCGACCTTTCTCGGTACTACTGACCGAGCGTACCGAGATCACCGACGTCAGGACATCGCGTGCGCCCCCACTCCGGGCATCAGAGCCGCTGCGTCCGAGGGTGAGTTCGCAACGCGCCATCCGGGACGAGCGGCCCGTGTGGTTCGCGGGGCGCTTGTCGTCGTGCAATGGCGGCCGCTCCCGGGCAGGGAAGCAGGGCCATCTACCCGGAGAAAGCCGCGATCCCCGGCCGGCGGGCCGAGGGATCGGGTGTGGTGTGGAGCCGCGTGTCGGAATCGAACCGACGACCTTTTCATTACGAGTGAAATGCTCTACCGACTGAGCTAACGCGGCGAGCCCTTGTGGGGCGAGGCAACTATATCCGACGGGGCCCGTGACCGAAAAAACGAGGGCACCGCCCGATGCCGGGCCAGCCGAAACACATGCTGCGCGCCAGCATCCCAGACGACCGCGCGAGGCCGCGATCAGGTCAGGGCCGCACGGATGGCGCCGACCATGGCCGAGACCGCGAACTTGGGCTTGACGTTGACCTCGATCGCCGACCGGCAGTCCTGCACCGCCTCGATCGCCTTGAGGATCGACGCCGCCGGATAGTGACCACCGAGGCGGGCCGCCTCGTCCGCTTTGTCCGCGTGGACCGGCGCGACATCGCGCGCCCCGATGGCGGCCGTCAATGCGTCCCGATAGAACCCCGCCAGGTCGACCAGCGCGAGATCCAGCGAATCCCGGGTGGAGCGCGTCCGGCGCGATTTCTGCGCGCGCTCGAGTTCCTTGACCGCCCCTGACGCACCGCGCCCCGCGGACGCCGTGCCCTTGCCCGTGCCGCCGGCGCCGAGCGCGGTGCGCAACTCCTCGACCTCCCGCTCGTCCGACTCGGTGTTCCGCGCGATCGCCTCCTGCTCGGCGGTCTTGACCAGCTGGTCCGCGAGCGGGAACGCGCGTCCGGGGTTGTGCATGACCATCGGCAGCTGCAGCACGACCTCACGGCGTTCGCGGGTCGCCTCATCCGTCGCCAGCCACCGGGCGCGACCGACATGTCCCGACGAGACCGAGGCCGCCCACCTTGCCCGTTCCGGGTCGATCGAGCCGTCGGCGAGCAGCGCACGCTCCACCGCCTCGGCATCCGGTTGCCGCAGCGCGACGTTCCGCGACCGCGACCGCAGGGTCACCATGATGTCCATCGGGTCCGTGGTGGGCGAGCACAGCAGGAACACCGTGCGACTCGGCGGCTCCTCGACCACCTTGAGCAGGGCGTTTCCCGACTGCTCGGTGAGCCGGTCCGCCTCCTCGACCACCACGATCTGCCACCGACCGGTCCCGGGACGGCTCGCGGCCCGGTGGATGGTCTCCTTGACGTCCTTGAGCAAGATGTTGACACCCTGCGGGGCCAGCAGGTGCACGTCCGCGTGCGTCCCGGCCAGGACGGTGTGGCAAGCCCGGCACTCGCCACAGCCGACGATCTCCGGGTGCTCGCATTGCAGCGCCGCCGCGAAGGCCATCGCCGCCACGCTCCGGCCGCTGCCGGGCGGGCCGGTGAACAACCACGCGTGGACCATGCGCGCATCCGACTCGTCCCACCCCTGGCCGGGGACACGCAGACGTGCGGCGGTGGCCGCTGCGGTCAGTTCCGCCACGGCCTCGGCCTGACCGGCCAGACGATCGAACACCCCGGACATGGCCCCACCTTATCGCCGTCCTCCGACACACCTACGTTCCCGGGATGACCGGCGCGAACTACTCTGGGTGCAATGGAGCGCTGGGTCAGGTTGTTCAGGTGGCTGTGGGCCACTCCCTGGCCCGTCTACGCGCTGACGATGGTGCAGGCCAACATCATCGGCGCGGTCTTCGTGTTCGCGTTCCTGCGCTTCGTCATCCCCATGGATCGTTTCCTGGACCTGGAGGAGTTCCGATTCCTCAACCAGTACCTGTTCATCGGCTATCTGGTGCTGGCGTTCATCGGTGGGGTGATCGCCTCCACGCTGCTGCTGCTCCCCGTGCTGCGAGCCGACCGCTCGGGCCAGGACTTCGGCGATGAGATCCGCTCCCGGACCCTGCGTCTGCCGTTCCATCAGGCGCTCATCTCGGGCGCGATGTGGGTCATCGGCACGCTGCTTTTCGTCGCCGTCAATGTCGGCCACTCCCCCCGTCTGGCCCTGATCGTCGCGGTGACCAGCCTCCTCGGCGGCTCCACCACGTGCCTGATCTCCTACCTTCAGGCCGAGCGGATCATGCGGCCGATCACCGTCCGGGCGCTGGCCCGGGGCGTCCCGGCGAGCAAGCACGTCCCCGGCGTGCGCCGGCGCATCTTCCTCGGCTGGGCGCTGACCACGGTGATCCCTATCGCCGGTGTGATCCTCATCCTCATCGGCCACTGGTTCGGCCTGTTCGGCAGGGATCCCAACCACATCCTGGTGGCCCTGGCGGTCCTGGCCAGCGTCGCCGTGATCGCCGGTGCCATCGGGATGGGGCTGGTCTCCGACTCCATCGCGGACCCCGTCCGCGAGATGCAGGACGGCGTCCAGCGCGTGAAGAAGGGCGATCTGGAGACCCGTCTGACGATCTACGACAGCTCCGAGGTCGGCCGCCTGGCCCAGGGCTTCAACGAGATGGTCACCGGCCTGCAGGAGCGCGAGGCCATCCAGGACCTGTTCGGCCGCTACGTCGGCGAGGACGTGGCCCGCAACGCGCTCGAGCGGGGCACGGAGCTGGGCGGACAAGAAAGGGAGGTCGCGGTCCTGTTCGTCGATCTCACGGGGTCCACCGAGTTCGCCGCCGCCCACGAGCCCGCCGAGGTCGTGGCCGTGCTCAACGAGTTCTTCCGGATCGCCGTCGAGGCCGTCGACGCCAACGACGGGTACATCAACAAGTTCCAGGGCGATGCCCTGCTCGCGGTGTTCGGGGCTCCGATCGAGGTCGACAACGAGGCCGGACGCGCCCTCCGGGCGGCCCGCGCGCTCCAGTCCCGCCTCTCCGAGCTGGCCCCACTGACCGCCGGCATCGGGGTGTCGTACGGCACTGTCATCGCCGGCCACATCGGCCACGCCAAGCGGTTCGAGTACACGGTTATCGGCGACCCGGTCAACGAAGCCGCCCGCCTGACCACCCTGGCCAAGATGGAGCAGGGCCACGTCTTGGCCTCGGCCGCGGCGATCCGCCACGCCGACGCACCCGAGGTGGCCCGCTGGGTGCTCGGCAGCAGCGTGGAGCTGCGCGGACGCGGGGTCATGACCCAGCTCGCACGGCCCCTTCGCCCGACTCTCGCCGACCGCTGGCAGGCGGGGAACGTCGCATTGCGCCCGGCGCCTGCGGACAACGCCACAGACTGACCAGCCTTGCCCGCCCGAGGGCCGCCCCGGTTGACCGTGCCGGCCCGACGGCAACGCCCTGCCGGCCCGGCGGTTGCCGGGCAGCGGTTGCCGGACATGACAGACGAGTTGCCGGACAGAATGTGCGAAAATTCGCCCCCCGAACGCACCGGATGTCGGGCAACCGCGGGGCGATGTCCGGCAACCGGCGCAGGGGCCCACGACCTGGCGCAGGCCGAGGTGTCGAGGACCAACGGCCCAGGACGCGGGAGCCCGGGGCCAGCGGCGCGGCCGCTACTCCGCCGAGGCCTACATCGCCGGGGCCTACTTCGCCGCGGCCTTCTTCTTGGCCGGGGCCTTCTTCGCGGGGGTCTTCTTGGCCGGGGCCTTGGCCCGCCGCTCGGACAGCAGCTCGGAGGCCCGCGCGTCGGTGAGCGTCTCCACGGTGTCACCCTTGCGCAGGGAGGCGTTGGACTCGCCGTCGGTCACATACGGTCCGAAGCGGCCGTCCTTGACCAGCATCTGCTTCCCGGAGACCTCGTCGACCCCCATCTCACGCAGTGCCTTGGGCGCGGCCTGGCGACCACGACGCTTGGGCTCGGAATAGATCTTCAGGGCCTCCTCGAGCGTCACCGAGAAAACGGCCTCCTCCGACTCGAGCGTGCGCGAGTCGGTGCCCTTCTTCAGGTAGGGGCCGTAGCGGCCGAGCTGCGCCGTGATCTCTTCGCCGCTGTCCGGGTCCACGCCCACGACGCGCGGCAGTGACAGCAACTTGAGCGCGTCCTCCAGCGTGACCGTTGCCGGCTCCATGGACTGCATGAGCGAGCCCGTGCGCGGCTTGGGCCCGGTCGGGCTCTCCGCGTCCTTCTTGGCCTTGCGGGTGACCGCGGACTTGGACTTGGTGGCCGCTTTCTTGATCTCGGCGATCTCGTCGTCGTTCTTCGCGGCGGCGATGGCGGCCTCGCGCTCGGCGTCGATCCGCTTCTTCTCGGCGTCGGCCTCGGCGAGCACCTTCTTGGCCCACTCGGCCTTCTCCGCATCGGTGGCCTCGGGGAGCTTCTCGGTCACGTACGGGCCGTAGCGCCCGTCCTTGACCACGATCTCGTGCCCGGTCGCCGGGTCGACGCCCAGCGGACGACCGTCCTGCGGGGTGGCGAAGAGTTTCTCTGCCACCTCGAGGGTGAGCTCGTCGGGGCTCATTCCCTCGGGCAGGTTCGCGCGTTGTGACTCCTCGGCGCCGCCCTCGCCGGCGACCATGCGCTCGAGGTAGGGGCCGTAGCGGCCGACCCGCACGTGGACGGGCCGCCCCTCCGAGTCGTCGAAGACGCGGATCGAGTTGATGCTGCGGGCGTCGATGGCCTCGAGGTTCACGTCGACCAGGTTCTTGAGGCCCACCGCGTAGTTCGCGTCATCGCCGCCGCCCGCACCCGCGCCGGAACCCTCGCCGACGCCGAAGTAGAAGCGCCGCAGCCAGTCGTCGCGGTTCTCGCGCCCCTCGGCGATCGCGTCCAGCTCGTCCTCCATCAGCGAGGTGAAGTCGTAGTCCACGAGCCGACCGAAGTTCTGCTCGAGCAGGCCGACCACCGCGAACGCGACCCAGCTGGGCACGAGCGCGTTACCGCGCGAGTACACGTAGCCGCGGTCCTGGATGGTGCGGATGATGCTGGCGTAGGTCGACGGGCGTCCGATGCCCATCTCCTCCATCGCCTTGACGAGGCTGGCCTCGTTGTAGCGCGACGGCGGGCTGGTGGTGTGGCCGTCGGCGACCAGCTCGGAGCCGGTGAGGTGCTGCCCCTCGTCGAGGCGGGGCAGGCGCCGCTCGGCGTCGTCGGCCATCTGCTTGTCCGAAGCGGTCTCGTCGGTGGACTCGACGTAGGCCTTGAGGAAACCGGGGAACGTGATGGTGCGGCCCGACGCGGCGAAGGTGGCGTCGCTGTAGCCGGAATCGTTGGTGCCGGCCCGCCCGGTGATCCGGATGCTGACGGTCGTGCCGCGCGCGTCGGCCATCTGGGAGGCGACGGTGCGCTGCCAGATCAGCTCGTAGAGGCGGTACTCCTCGGCGTCGAGGACGCTGTGCAGCTGACCGGGCGTGGCGAACGACTCGCCAGCGGGGCGGATGGCCTCGTGCGCCTCCTGCGAGTTCTTGACCTTGCGCGTGTACTGGCGCGGTGTGGGGGAGACGTACTCGCTCCCGTAGAGCTCCGTCGCCTGCGCGCGAGCGGCGGCGATGCCGCCCTCGGACAGGGTGGTGGAGTCGGTTCGCATGTAGGTGATGTAGCCGTTCTCGTACAGCCGCTGCGCGATGCGCATCGTCCGCTCGGAGGTGTAGCGGAGCTTGCGGCCTGCCTCCTGCTGCAGCGTGGAGGTCATGAACGGCGCGTAGGGGCGTCGTGTGTAGGGCTTGGACTCCACGGAGTCGACGACGAAGTCGGCACCCTCGAGCGCCCCGGCCAACGCCCGCGCGGCCTTCTCGCCGAGCACGACCGAGTCCTTGGCCGCGCCGGTCGCCTTGAGCCGGCCGTCCTGGCCGAAGTCGCGGCCCTGCGCCACCCGAGCTCCGTCGACGGCGGAGAGGCGGGCGGTGAAGCTGCGCGGCTCGCCGGCGTCTCCACCGCCCGATCCCTGCGTGGCGAGCGTGGCGGTGATGTCCCAGTAGTCGGCGGCGATGAACGCCATGCGTTCCCGCTCGCGCTCGACGATCACGCGGGTCGCCACCGACTGCACGCGGCCGGCGGACAGACGCGGCATGACCTTCTTCCACAGCACCGGCGAGACCTCGTAGCCGTAGAGGCGGTCGAGGATGCGGCGGGTCTCCTGGGCGTCGACCAGGTCGGTGTCGAGCTCGCGGGTGTTCTCGGCGGCGGCGAGGATCGCGGGCTTGGTGATCTCGTGGAAGACCATCCGCTTGACCGGGACCTTGGGCTTGAGGACCTCGAGCAGGTGCCAGGCGATCGCCTCGCCCTCACGGTCGGGGTCTGTCGCGAGCAGCAGCTGGTCGACCCCGGCGAGCTCCTTCTTGAGCTCGGCAACCTTCTTCTTCTTGTCGGCGCTGACCACGTAGATGGGCTCGAAGTCGTGGTCCGGGTTCACGCCCAGCCGCGCCCACGGCTCCTTCTTGTACTTGGCGGGAATGTCCGCGGCGCCCTTGGGCAGGTCGCGGATGTGACCGACGGAGGCTTCGACCACGTAGTCGGACCCCAGGTACGGCTGGATCTTCCGGGCCTTGGTGGCGGACTCGACGATCACCAGGCTCCGCTTGCCGCCCGATGTTGCCTGCTTGCTCGCCACTGAACTGCTCCCAACCTGCGCTGATTCATCGACGACGCGCGCCACCGACCGCCGGTCCCGGTCACGGTACGCGCGCCGGGGCCTTCTTATAGAAATTCATACCAGGCTATCGACGCCCGGCGAGAAACCCGAACCTGCCCGTCGGGAGCGCCTGCCCCCGTTCGGCGGGTTTCGTCCCGGTCCGCCGATGTGAGCCGGACCCTTGCCCAGGTGCCTTATATATGGGCCTCATCTCGAACTCTCCGCGACGGCGACGGCGACGCCGCGGTTGGCGTCGTCGTCGTTACGGTCCGACCCACCATCGCCGCTCCCGCGGCCTCACACCCGTCGGGGTTCAGACCCACGGTGCCGGCTCCGGCGCCGGCACCGGTGTGTCCAGGTAGAGCCCCTCCGGGACCTCCCCGGTGTGCAGATAGTCCAAGACCACTGCATCGACCCGGAGGTTTCCGGTATCGAAGTGACAGTGCACCGTACCCCTGATCCGGACCAGCGTGCCTCCGGTGGCCGCAGCGGTGGACGGTCCGAACATGCCGGGGGTGTTGGGATCGTGGTCAGACTGCAGTATCAGTGGCGGCGCGGCCATCTCGTTGGCGACGATACGGGGCGGCACGGTCGACGGCGGGTACAGGCAGTACGGGGTCTGCTCCTCCAGCGCCCACGAGTCCTCTCGCGTACTGCCCACGGAGTCGCTGCTCCCCAGCAACACCCCTGCCAGCGGGGTCCCCGACGGAGGCGCGGTCTCGTTGCAGTTGAGGATCGTCAAGTAGGTCTGGGTGTCAGAGGTCATCACCGGGACCGGAAGGCCCTCGGCGACCTGCTCCTCCAACTCGTCCGGGGTCGGCGGGTCGGTCACTGTGCCGTGGATCTTGGCCGAGATGATCCACGCGATATCGGACCACACCGACGGGTTCCTACTGTTCGCGTCCAGCACGGTGAAGTATCCCTTCGCCCCTTCCACGTCCCGGTTGAACGCCCCGGAGGACGCCGCCGCCGCATTGTCGAGCCGGGCCGACCCGGTGGTCAACGCATCGGCCGATCCGGCAGTGAAGGGTTCAGCCGAGGCTCCCGCCGATCCGCCGGACAGCGACCCCACGATCTCGTCCCCGGGCCGTGCCGGCGGGGGCAGGAACCGTGCGGCCGCCCGTCCCTCCGTCAGATCCAGCTCGTGGATACGGCGGTAGACCTTCAGCGGAGTATCGCCGAGGTCGTACGTGGCATCGTTCTGTGCGATCCACCCGAGAACGTAGTCGCGAGCCTGGTGGCGGTTCTCGGCCTGGTGGCGGTGGAAGTCGTACCACCACGTCTCGGTGGGGCCGACCGAGGAGTCGAGAAGCATCCGCTCGATACTCTCCGGGAACAGCGTCTGGTACATCATCCCGATCGCGGTGCCGTACGAGTATCCGAAGTAAGTGATGCGACCCAGACCCATGGCCTGACGCACGTACTCGTGGTCCCGGACGAGATTCTCTGTGGTGATCGACGAGACGAGCTCGGAGTCGGCGTCCATGCACGCCTTTGCCGCCGCGACCGCGCTGAGCTCCCCCGCCCGGTCGGGCGCACACTCGAGCGAGCCGGCCCCCTCGAGCCCGCGTGGCTGCACCACCACCAGATCGTGGTCCCGCCGGATGGTGTCCATCGGCGAGTCCTGGGCCGCGTCTATAGCGGAGTACCAGAGCGTCCGCGCATCGGCGCCCGGCCCGCCGGGGTTCCCGAAGACGGTTCCGGTCCGGTCCCCGGCGGCGGTGATCCGGCGGATTTCCACGTCGACCTTGCGGCCGCCGGGGTCAGAGTGATCGAGGGGGATCGGGACTGTGGCGCAGAGGACGTCGGCGCGGGGCATCCCGTAGAACTCGTCCTCCGGCGAACTGGCCGGGCACGCAGCCCAGGTGAGGGTGTCGACGCCGGTCGCCGCGGTTGCAGCCACGGGGGCGACCGCCGCGGTCGGGGTCGCCCCCGCGGCGGGAACCGCAAGTGGCAGGAGGACAGTGGCGATAGAGGTGGTGGCGACGGCGACAACGAGGCCGGCTGACGCTCTCTCACGAACTGGGGACATAGTGATAAGTCTTTCATCGTCGCTGCGCCGCGACGGCGAATTCATCGGACCAGCCCGCGGAATGGCTTCACATAGACAGACCGGTCTACACTTGCGAGGAGCAGCCACGGATGCGAACTGTAACCTGTTACAGTTCTGCGGAATCTGACGTGGCCGGAAGGCACGCCGGAACCGGCGTACCGTCGGTGGTTGAACGGACACACCCGTTCAGCCCGATCATCACGACTCAACGGAGGTCAGCAGCGGTGGGCAATGTGTCCAAGACCAGGCTGGACAAGGTGGTCATCCGTATCGCGGGTGACTCTGGTGACGGCATGCAGCTCGCTGGTGACCAATTCACCTCCGAAGCAGCAGCCTTCGGCAACGACCTGGCGACCCAGCCGAACTACCCGGCCGAGATCCGTGCCCCGCAGGGCACGATCCATGGTGTCTCCAGCTTCCAGATCCAGATCGCGGACTACGACATCCTCACCGCCGGTGACCGTCCCGACGTCCTGGTGGCCATGAACCCGGCCGCGCTCAAGGCGAACATCGCCGACCTGCCGTCGGGCGGGATCCTCATCGTCAACTCGGACGAGTTCACCAAGCGCAACCTCACCAAGGTCGGCTACGAGTCCAACCCGCTCGGATCGCCCGCGTTCGAGGCCTACCAGGTCCATGAGGTCGCGATGGGCACGATCACCATCGGCGCCGTCGAATCGGTCGACATCGGCAAGAAGGACGCCGAGCGCTGCAAGAACATGTTCGCGCTGGGTCTGCTCATGTGGATGTACGGCCGCACGGTTGAGTCCATCGAGAAGTTCCTGCAGGACAAGTTCGGCAAGAAGCCAACCATCCTCGAGGCCAACATCCTCGCGCTGCGCGCCGGCTGGAACTACGGCGAGACCACCGAGGCCTTCGCCTCGGAGTATGAGATCCAGCCCGCCAAGCTGCCGTCGGGCCGCTACCGCCAGGTCACGGGCAACACCGCTCTGGCGTACGGCCTTGTCACTGCAGGTGTTTCCGCCGAGATGCCGGTTTTCCTGGGTACCTACCCCATCACCCCGGCCTCGGACATCCTGCATGAGCTGAGCAAGCTCAAGCAGTTCGACGTGACCACTTTCCAGGCCGAGGACGAGATCGCCGGCGTCGCCGCCGCTCTCGGTGCCTCCTACGGCGGCGCCCTGGGGGTCACCTCGACCTCCGGCCCCGGCCTGGCCCTCAAGTCCGAGGCCATCGGCCTGGCGGTGATGACCGAGCTGCCGCTGGTGATCATCGACGTCCAGCGCGGCGGCCCGTCGACGGGTCTGCCCACCAAGACCGAGCAGTCCGACCTGCTACAGGCCCTGTTCGGCCGTAACGGCGAATCGCCGGTCGCCGTGGTGGCGCCGCAGTCGCCCGCCGACTGCTTTGACGCCGCCCGCGAGGCCGCCCGAATCGCTGTCACCTACCGCACGCCGGTCATCCTGCTCTCGGATGGCGCGATCGCCAACGGCTCCGAGCCGTGGCTGCTGCCCGAGGTGGAGGCCCTGCCCAGGATCGACAAGAACCTGGCCAGCGTGCCCGAGGGCGAGGATGCTATTGAGTACCTGCCCTACGCCCGTGACCCGGAGACTCTGGCTCGCGACTGGGCCATCCCCGGCACCCCGGGATTGGAACACCGCGTCGGCGGCCTGGAGAAGGCCAACGGCACCGGCAATATCTCCTACACCGGCGACAATCACGCCCTGATGACCCGTATCCGCGCACTGAAGATCGCGCTGATCGAGGTTCCTGACCTCGAGGTCGACGACCCCTCGGGCGAGGCGGACGTGCTGGTCATCGGCTGGGGCTCGTCCTACGGCCCCATCGGCGAGGCTGTGCGCCGCGCCCGCGCCAACGGACATCGCGTCGCCCGCACCCATGTGCGACACCTCAACCCGCTGCCCGCCAACATCGGCGAGGTCCTGGGCCAGTACCGCCGCGTCCTGGTTCCGGAGATGAACCTCGGCCAGCTGTCCATGCTGCTCAAGGCCCGCTTCCCGGCAGAGATCCAGCCCATCACCAAGGTGCAGGGCATGGCATTCTCCGCCGAGGAGCTGCAGGAGGCCATCGAGGCCGAGTTCGCCGGCCGTCTCACGCACGCCGAGCACGACAAGTACCGCCTGGCGCTCAACGGCGTGGCCACCACCACCGGTAAGCCCGCCGCCAGTAACCGCCGCCTGGGGACTACCGCCACCGGCACCACCACCGCCAACCGCCGCTGACATCACGAGCGAGGAGAGGATACCCATGACAAGTACCGATTCCGGACTCGTCGGCACCAATTTGCCGCTGGACGCGCTGGCGCATGTTCCCAAGACGGATGCTCCGCAGAAGCCCAAGGACTACACCTCTGACCAGGAGGTGCGCTGGTGCCCCGGTTGTGGTGACTACGTCATCCTGGCCACCATCCGTTCCCTGCTGCCCAAGCTGGGCCTCAAGCGGGAGAACATCACCTTCATCTCCGGCATCGGCTGCTCGAGCCGCTTCCCGTACTACCTCGAGACGTACGGCATGCACTCGATCCACGGCCGCGCCCCGGCGATTGCCACCGGCCTGGCCACCACGCGCGAGGATCAGTCGGTGTGGGTCGTCACCGGGGACGGCGACGCCATGTCGATCGGCGGCAACCACCTCATCCACACGCTGCGTCGCAACGTCAACCTCAACATCCTGCTGTTCAACAACCGGATCTACGGGTTGACCAAGGGCCAGTACTCGCCCACCTCCGAGACGGGCAAGGTCACCAAGTCCAGCCCCATGGGCTCGTTGGACCACCCGTTCAACACCCTGTCGCTGGCGCTGGGGGCCGAGGGCTCCTTCGTGGCCCGCGCGCTCGACTCGGACCGTAAGGGGCTGACCGAGGTCCTCGAAGCCGCCGCCGTGCACCGCGGCACCAGCTTTGTGGAGATCATGCAGGACTGCCCGATCTTCAATGACGGCTCCTTCGACATCCTCCGCAAGGAGAACGCTGCCGACCACCTCATCCCTGTGCGTCACGGCGAGAAGATCGTCTTCGGCGACGAGGGACAGCACTGCGTCGTGCGCAACGGATTCTCGCTGAAGGTTGCGGCCACCGCGGACGTGGACGAGGCGGACATCATCGTCCACGACGCCCACACCGACGACCCCGCCTATGCGCACGCACTGGCCAACCTGTCCAGCCAGGATCTGCAGTACACGGTCATGGGGATCATCCGCCAGATCCACCGCCCGACCTACGACGACCAGGCCCGCGCCCAGGTCGCCACCGCCAAGGAGACCGCCCCCGGCGACCTCCAGGCACTCCTGGACGGCCCCAACACCTGGACCGTCGCCTGACCTGAACCCCGGCCGGGCGGCCCTCCCCGGCTGCAAGACAACGCCCTCCAGTTGCAAGGCATCTCGTGCGAACCTGGCCGCGTATTGCGCACCGGAGGTCTTGCAACTGCGGGGCGGTGTCTTGCAACCCGCCGAGGCACGAGGCGGCGAGGCACGAGGCGGCGAGGCGCGGGACGGGACGGGGCGGGCGGCCCCGCGTCTCAGACCCGGGCCGTCGCCGTCCCTGCGATCCGCCCGCGGGCGTCCCAAGTGCGCTCGACCACATCGGTGGTGCCGTGCTCGTCGATCCGGATCGCGGTGGTCGACCGGGTGCCGTACCACCTACCCACGCGGACGAACCGCGAGGAAAGTCGCCACTCCTGGGTCAGGGGCACGCCGGTTCGCGGAAGACGGTGGAGCGGGGCTCTGCGGCGGTCGGCGAGCAGGTCGAGGAGCGGGGTGGACCAGTCGGGGTGGGAGACGGCGTCGTCGTCGACGTAGCGCTGCACGTCGATTGCCGCCCCGGTGACCTTCGGCCACGGCGTGTCCAGCGCGGCGTTGGACAGGCCGTGCACCTGCTCCCCCAGCCGCTCGGGTCCGCGACGGGACCGGTTGGACGCCCACCACAGCTCGTCGGGATCCCCGGCCAACAGGTTGACCCCCGCGTACCGGTCGAGGTCCGGGGCGATGTGGCGCACATAGTCGGTCGTCGGCACCGGCCCGGCGAGAGCGTCAACGGGGAGTTCGCCGCGTGAGGCATCGGACGGCGGCGGCGTGCCCGGCTCGCGGAAGTTGGTCACCGCCGAGAAATGCCCGCCGGGGGCCAGAGACAGCCAGGTCCCGCCGGCCGTGACATCCCGCCCGGCCACGATGCCTGCGGTCCCCTCGCGCTCGGCGGTCCACTCGTGCAGCGGCTCGGTGGGCCGGTCGAGTACCTCGTCGCGGTTGGCCACGACGATGAGGGGATATCGGGGATGCACCCGACGCGCCACGACGAGCATGCACATACGAACAGACGCTACCCGGGCCAGCACCCCTCGGGGACCTCGGCAGGCGCCGCCCCGAGGTTCTGGGCCAGCCGCGCACGAGCCCGCGCGGTCCCCAGCCTGAGCATCGGCCCACCGCCCTTCGAACCGATGTAGGTCGACCGGATACCGACGCGGTCCAGCGACTCCCCCAGGGCGGCCCGCCGCGGGGCGTGCTGTTCCGGGCCGGCGTCGATCCCCAGCTCGATGACACCACCCGGGGTGATCCGTCCCGCGGTCAGAAACCACACGCGCAGCGCACCCGCTGAAGGGGTCCACCCCGCCGGGACCGCCGAGACCGCGCCCCGCCGCCACCGCCGCACGACCGGGACCAGCGCCGCCGATCGCCCCGTGGAGACCGTGCACCGCCCGTCCCGGTCCGCCTCCGCGCGCACAGGATTGAGGCCGGCCTCGGCGAGCAGCGACATCAGCGCATCCGCCCGCCACGGCGCGTCGAGAGCCACCGACACCTGTGCCAGGGCGTCGGTGAGCGTCGACTGGCCCCGAGCGGCCAGCGCACCCTCCAGATCCGCGGGCTCCGGGACGTGGGAGTCCGCGGCGAAGAACGACAGCTGCGTCACGCGCCTGAGCCTACGGCCGCCCTCCGACACGATGCGAGGCCCCCACCGCGGATGCGGTGGGGGCCTCGACCAGATCGACCGGGATGGTCAGAGCGCGCGGACCGCCTGCGCCTGAGGACCCTTCTGGCCCTCACCGACCTCGAACTCGACCTGCTGGTTCTCCTCGAGCGACTTGAAGCCGCTGCCTTCGATGGAGGAGTAGTGGACGAAGAGGTCGGCGGAACCGTCCTCGGGGGCGATGAACCCGTAGCCCTTCTCCGCGTTGAACCACTTGACGGTGCCCTGTGCCATGTTTACTGCATTCCTTTTCCGTACTGCCAGATGCGACTCGCGGGATGGCCACGCGCGTCGGGCCGGCGCCCCCACCCCGGAATCCGAGGTGGATGAGACGGCCGCGTCCAGTAGATCACGAGAGCGTCCGCGGGAGAACCGATCTCTGCAGGTCGCTCGTGGATAAGGGAAGTTCGTCGCCGGTTCACGCCCACGCCACCGCCCGACGCGCCCCCGCTTCCCTCTACGGTCGAGGGGTGACGACGTACGGACGTGAACTCCTGGGGCATCTGCTCGACCAGCTGCCCGCCGACTCGTCCCCGCTCACCCACGCCGTGGACCTGCCCGCCCGCGAGGCCCGCCACGCCGACTGGCCGCGGTGGGCGCACCCGGGGCTGGTCGACGAGTTGACCGGCCGCGGAGTGGACCGCCCGTGGGCCCACCAGGTCGCCACCGCCGACCACGCCCACGCCGGCCGCGACGTGGTGGTGGCCACCGGCACGGCGTCCGGCAAGTCGCTGGGCTACCAGCTGCCCGCGCTCAGCGCACTGGCGGCGGACCGCAACGCGTGCGTGCTGTACCTGTCCCCCACCAAGGCGCTGGGCCAGGACCAGCTGTCGTCCGTGATCTCGCTGGTCGACGCGGTCCCCGACCTCGCCCACGTCGCCCCCGCCTCCTACGACGGCGACACCCCGACCGATGCCCGGCCGTGGATCCGCGAGAACTCGCGGTGGATCGTCACCAACCCGGACATGCTGCATCTCTCGGTGCTCGGCCGCGCCCGCCAGTGGACGCGCATCCTGCGGGGGCTGCGCTTCGTCGTCGTCGACGAATGTCACTCCTACCGCGGCGTGTTCGGCTCCAACGTGGCCCTCGTCCTGCGCCGGCTCGACCGCCTCGCCCGTGCCCTGGGCGCCGATCCCACCTTCGTCCTGGCCTCGGCCACCACCTCCGACGCCGCGGCCGCGGCGAGCACCCTCACCGGCCGCGACTGCGTCGAGGTCACCGACGACGCCTCGCCGCAGGGCGGCCGCACCGTCGCACTGTGGGAACCACCCCTGATGGAGGGGCTCACCGGGGAGAACGGCGCCCCGGTGCGGCGGCCGGCGCCGGTGGAGTCGTCGACGCTCATGGCCTCACTCGTCGCGGAGGGCGCGCGGACACTGACGTTCGTGCGCTCCCGGGCGGGCGCCGAGTCCACCGCCCTGCGTGCCCGCGAGAAGCTCGCCACGGACCACGGCGCGCGCGGACGCGAGCTCGCCGGGCGGATCGCCGCCTATCGCGCCGGGTACCTGGCCGACGACCGCCGCCGGCTCGAACGAGACCTGGCGGAGGGCGCGCTGGTGGGGGTGGCGTCGACGTCGGCGCTCGAGCTGGGCGTGGACATCTCCGGACTCGACGCCGTGGTCAGTGCCGGATTCCCCGGCACGATCGCCTCGTTCTGGCAGCAGGCCGGCCGTGCGGGACGCCGTGGCCAGGGCGCGCTGGTGCTGCTCGTGGCGCGCGACGACCCGCTCGACACCTACCTCGTGCACCATCCCGAGGCGCTGCTCGGGCGCCCCGTGGAGGCGACGGTCACCGATCCGCGTAACCCGGTGCTGTTGGCGGGCCAGTTGCGGTGCGCGGTGAGTGAGCGACCGATGTCGCACGCCGAGGCCGCCGCGTGGGGCGCGACGGAGGTACTGGAGGCGCTCGCCGACGACAACCTGGTCAGACGCCGGCCGGCGGGGTGGTATCCCTCCGCCGACGACCACGCTCCGCATGCCGAGGTCGATATCCGCGGGACCGGCGGGGCGGAGGTCATGATCGTGGACACCCTGGACGGGCGGATGCTCGGCACCATCGACTCGGTCCGGGCCCGCTCTCAGGTCCACCCGGGGGCGCTGTACCTGCACCAGGGCGAGTCGTTCGTGGTGGACGAACTGGATCTCGACGACGGGCTGGCCCTGTGCCGTCCCGAGGAGCCGGAGTGGACCACGTCGGCGCGGGAGCAGGTGACCATCGACCTGATCTCCACGCTCGAGTCGGTTCCGGCCGGGCCGGTGACCCTATCCTTCGCCGACGTGGAGGTGACCACCCGCGTGACCGGTTACCAGCGACGGTTGCGTGGTGGGGAGATCCTCGACGTGACCCCTCTCGACCTGCCCGAGACGACGCTGGCCACGCGCGCGGTGGTCTACACCGTCACCCCACAGCTGCTCCGGGTCGCGGGGCTGGAGGAAGCGGACTGGCCGGGCGCGCTGCACGCCGCCGAGCACGCGGCGATCGGGCTGCTGCCACTGGTCGCGACCTGTGACCGCTGGGATATCGGCGGGGTGTCGACGGCCCTGCACCCGGACACCGGCCTGCCAACGGTCTTCGTCTATGACGGCTACGCGGGCGGGGCCGGCTTCGCCGCGCGCGGGTTCCGGCGCGCCGAGGCGTGGCTGCGGGCGACGCTGGAGGCCATCCGGTCCTGTGAATGCGAGTCGGGGTGCCCGTCGTGCATCCAGTCCCCTAAGTGCGGCAACGGCAACGATCCGCTCTCCAAGCCGGGTGCGATCGCGCTCCTGGCGGAGGTGGTGGGGCAGTTGACTGAGGTCGGCGCCGCGTAGTCGGTGGTGCCGGATTGTGCGACGACGACAACGGTGGTGGCGGGCCCATCTACCGATCCGTGCGGCCGAATCCCGTCCGCGCACAACGCTAGTGGCACGGCAGTGCAACGATCTGCGGCGACCCACCAGGAAAGACGACCGGAGTTCGCTGAAGGTCAACTGCGCGTCTCGCCGCGGACTCCCGTCGCCAGGCCTATGGTCAAGCTGTGTCCCCGACCCATATTGGCACCGGCAGCGGGGACGCCCGTGGAGACGAGACCCGCGAGAACAGCACCCGCATCCTTGTGTGGATGACCCTGCTCGCCGTGCTCGCGGGTGTCCTCGCAGGGGCTGCTGGTGGTTCTTTCCGTTGGCTACTCGTTCAGGCCAACCAGTTCCGATTAGAAGTCGTGACCTGGTCGCACGACCTCGGCGGGGCCGGATGGCTCATCCCGGTAGCGATGTCGGCGGCCGCTGCGGTGGTGGCCGGACTCATCGCCACGAAAGTCCCGCTCGCTGCGGGCAGTGGCATCCAGCATGTCGAGGCCGTCCAGAGGGGCGAGGCCGAGGCCGCGCCGCTCAGTGTCCTGCCCGCGCGCTTTGTCGGCGGGCTCCTCTCCATAGGGCTCGGTGGCATGGTGCTCGGCAGAGAAGGTCCGACCGTGCACATGGGCGCCACTATCGGCGCGTGGTGCGGAAGGACCGCCCGGGCCACCGTCGACGAGATCCAGACCATGCAGTCGGCGCTGGCGGGCGCCGGACTCGCCGTCGCGTTCAACGCCCCGATCGCCGGGACCCTGTTCTGTCTGGAGGAGATCACCCACAAGATCAGAGTTCGATACGTTGTGTGGACCATGGCGTCGGTGGCGGTCGCGGTGATGACCAGCCGACTTATCCTCGGCGACCGCGCGGACTTCCACGTACCGGCGATCGCGGAGCCCGCCTTCTCGAAGCTTCCGATCTTCGCGATCTTTGGCGTGGTCGTCGCACTCTTCGGAGTGCTATACAACCGTCTCATCCTCGTGCTCCTGGCCTGGTTCGACGACCTGCACCGCATTCCGCCGCTGCTCAAGATCGGTGTGATCGGAGCACTGATCGGTGTGGCCCTGACTGTCGACGCCACCCTCGTCGGCGGTGGCGACGACCTGACCCAGGCACTGTTGACCGGCCAGCAGTTGACCTTTGTCGGCGTTGCCGTGATCGTGGTGGTTCGCTTCATCGCCGGCCCGCTCTCCTATGCCGCCGGTACTCCGGGCGGATTGTTCGCGCCGATGCTCGCACTCGGTGCGCTGTTCGGACTGGTTGCAGGACACATCGTCGACCTGATCTCCCCCGGGGTGGGAACCGAACTCGCGCCGGCTCTCATGCTCGTCGGCATGGCCACGATGTTCACCTCTGTCGTGCGTGCGCCGTTGACCGGCGCGATCCTGGTGATGGAGATGTGTGCCTCGACCGCGGTCGCGGTTCCGCTGCTCGCCGCCAGCGTGACCGCGGTGATCGTTCCACAGTTGCTCGGCTCGCGTCCGGTCTACGACCTCCTCCGCGAGCGGATGCTCGCCGCTCGCATCTCCTTCCCTCCGGCGTCTTCCGAAAGCTGAGACCCCCCGGGCCTGCCGGCAACCCGCGACGTCGGTGAATCAGCCGGGAATCAGACCGGCCCGGCGCGGGCCACCGCCGACGCCGTCCGTGTTCCCAACAGCCCGAGGTCGACCGGCACTTCCACGCGCGTTACCACGTCATCACCGTCGATCGTGCACACCGCCAGTCCCGCCCCGTTGGCGACAGCAATTCCGGAGGCCACCCCACACGCGTCCTCGCCCTCTCGAAGGGCATGTGCTGCGGCGAGCGCGGCCAGGTCCGCGGCCGACCGGGCGGAATGCGCGGCCACCGCAGCCCGCCCGATCAGCAGCACCGCCACGGCCAGAGCCAGGATCGCCGCCACGGCGAACGCGGTGGCGACGGTCATGGCGCCCGTGTCGTCGTCGGCCCTCCCCCATCCCGACGGGCGCGGTCCCGGACGCAGGCGGGCCGTCACCCCGTCGCTCCGGGCTCGACGCGCGCGACCGCCCGGGCGCGGAGTTCCACACCCGGCAGTCCCCGCGCCGGCGCCACCACAACGGCGGTGACGTGGGTGCCGCCGGCTTCCACGGTGACGTCGGCCTCTGGAGCGGCGGCCCGACCGGCCGACCGGCCCGGCCCCGTGCCGGAGGTCGCGGCGACCCGCGCGGCCTCGCGGGCGGCATCGACCACCCGGAGCTGGGTCGCCGCCGCGCCGGCCCCCGCGGCGGCGACCGCCAGCACCGTGATCAGAGACGCGATACCCAGTGCCGCCTCGACCGTCACCGACCCGGAGTCCGCACCCGCGCGGCGCATCGCGGGGTCAGACCCGCTCACGTTTCCCCAGGAAGGTTCGGCGAAGGAGCCGGATCTTCGACCACTCGGCGCCGCAGAACTCCCGGCCGCCACGCGGAGCCGACGCGACACGGTCACACCGAGGTGTTGAGAGCCTGCTCGATGATCCCGCCGAGAGCGTCGGGGATCGAGTCGCCGCTGACCACCGTGTAGAGCACCGCGCCGAACGCCGCGGCGGCGATCGTCCCCACCGCGTACTCCACCGTGCTCATGCCCGCCTCGGCGCAGGTGGCGCCGGCGAACCGTCGTCGGAGCATCACGCGGGCCCGGGCCAGTCGCGAGCCGGTGATCACGGGATTCTGAGGGGCGGGCTCGGGATCGGGCTCGGTGTCGGGCCCGGGGTCGAGCGACCCATCTGTCGGCTCGCCCATAGCCGCGGGTTGGGCTTCGGCCGGGGGTTCGACGGGCGAGGCGGCCCCGGTGGCGGGCCGGTCAGCGATTCCGGTGGTGCAGTTGATGGTCATCAGCGTTCTCCTTCTTTCGTGACCGGGGCGGCGTCTCCGCCCCGGAATCCGTGGGGCCGGGTCGGGGTCATAACCCGATCCCCGGCAATATCCCGTCCGCCAGTCCCACCACGACGGGCAGGACTCCCAGGCAGACGAAGGCGGGCAGGAAGCACAGTCCGAGCGGGCCGGCCACCAGAACGGAGGCGCGCTCGGCCCGGGCCGTGGCGGCGGCGTCGGCCTCGGCTCGCATGCGGACGGCGGTGTGCTCCAGGGCGGCTTTCACCGATCCGCCTCCGTCGGTGGCGCGGACCAGTACGGACTGGAGCGGAGAGAGGTGCTCGACGCCCGGCACGTCGAGCCAGGCCTCCTCCGGAGTGGCGCCGAGCCGCAACCGGGCGCCAGCGGTGCGCAGCGGCGCCGCCACGTTCGGCCGGGTATCGCCGACGGCGTCGGCCACGGCGGCCAGCGCGTCGGGAGCGGGGAGCCCGGCGGTCAGGGCGGCGCGGAGGAGGTCCACGACCTGGGCGAGCACGTCCGGGTCGGGGCCGGCGCGCCCGCGCAGGAACCGGGCGGCCCGCAGCCTCAGCAGGGCGTGCGGCAGGACAGAGCCCGGGTCGTCCCCCGGCGCTTCCTCCCTTCGGCCGGGCCGATCACCGGCTCGGTGATCCACCGAGGGCGCTCCAGGGCGTCCGTCCGGCGGGCGCAGCCTGTCGAGTCTGCCGACGGCTGCCCCGCACCATGGCGCCACGCACACCGCTGTGGCGAGCAGCAGGAGCGCGAGCGTCATCGGGCCGCACCTCCCGCGATCCGGTCGGTCCACAGCAGGCCCGCGGACAGGAACATCGCGCCGGCCAGGCAGAGGGCCCCGCCGAGCAGTCCGTCAACCAGCACGCCGAGTGGGTCGGCGCCGAACCCGGAACCGAGTAATACCCCGAACAGCGGCAGGCAGGTGAGGATGACCGCGGTGGCCCGGGGGCCGGCGAGCGTGGCGTCGACCCTGAGAGCCCTCTCTCGCCGTGATGCGACATCAGCCCGCAGACCGTCCACGACGTCCGCCAGCACGACCCCGTGGCGGGTCGCCAGCAGCCAGGCCCCGGCCAGCTCCGCCGCGATCCGCTCGGCTATCGACCGCTGGTCACGGGCGCCGGGCCCGCGATTCCCTTCTGTCGAACCACCGGCACCGTCGGCTCCCCCGACTCGAAACGCCGCCGACATCTCCCCGCCCAGGTCCGCGTGGGCGGAGGCCGCGGTGAGCACCGCTGCGACCTCCACATCCGCGGAGACAGCGGCCTCTGCTGCCCGGCGCAGCGCGGTCCCCGGTCCGGCTCCCGCCCGCAGCGCGGAGGACGCCTCGTCCAGGGCCCGCTCCCAGCCCGCGAACGCGGCGAGCTCTCCACGTCGCTGCCCGGCCAGCCGCCGGAGGTCGACTCCGGTGGCCGCGAGGATCGCAGCAGCGCACGCGTGGAGCGGTCCTCCGACGAGCATGGCCACGACCGCCGCCGCGGCGGGGACCACCACCGCCACCGGCAGGCGCTCGACGACGCGCCACAACTCCCGCGCGCCCGGCACCGCCACCGAATGCGGATCAGTAGCAAGCCCCCGCAGTCGCATCGTCGCCGCCCCGGCCGGCCAGACGAGCAGCGCCGCCGCCAGCAGGAGCGCGCCGCCGGTCACCGGCCGTGCTCCCCGAGCAGGGCGGCGAGCACCTCGCGGCCGGGGACGTCGCCGCCGTCGGCGCGCCAGGCCGGGTCCACCACGATTCCGTGCGACTCGCGACGCACCACCCCGATCGAGTCGACACCCCGCCGCCCGTCGGGCCGCCGCCGCATCCCCACCACGACCCGCAACGACGCCGCGACCTGCGCGGACAACGCCGCGCGGTCCAGCCCGCCGAGCGCCCCCAGCGCCTCGAGCCGCGCCGGCAGCTCAGTGGGCGAGTTGGCGTGGACGGTGCCCGCACTGCCGTCGTGCCCGGTGTTGAGCGCGGCCAGCAGGTCCGCTACCTCGCCGCCGCGCACCTCCCCCACCGCGATCCGGTCGGGGCGCATCCGCAGCGCCTGCCGGACCAGGTCCGACATCGCCACCTCGCCCGCGCCCTCGACATTGCCGTGCCGGACGACCAGCCTCACCACATGTGGGTGCGCGGGCCGCAGCTCCGGGGAGTCCTCCACGCACAGCAGACGCTCGCCCGCCGGGACCAGCCCGAGCAGGGCGGCCAGCATCGTCGTCTTCCCCGAGCCGGTGCCGCCCACCACCAGGTAACCGACGCGCGCGGCGACGAGCCCTCGCAGCAGCGCGTCCGCCTCGGCGGGCACGGTCCCGGACGACACGAGCCGGTCGAACGTCGCCTCCGCCGGTCGCGACACCCGTAAAGAAAGACAGGTGCCGTCGACGGCCACCGGCGGCAGCACCGCGTGTAGACGCCACGCGATCCCGTCCCGCGAGCGCACCACCCCGTCGGCCCAGGGCCGGGCGTCGTCGAGCCGCTGCCCCGCCCGCCCGGCCAACCGCACCGCGAGCGCCCGCAGCTCCGCCTCCGTCGGGACCACCACGTCGGTCTCCTCGAGCCCCCGTCCGCGGTCCACCAGCGCGGGGCCGGGCCCGTCGACCACCACGTCCGTGACGCCCGGCTGCGCCAGCAGCGCCTCGAGCGGTCCCGCACCGGCGAGGTGTTCGCGCACGAGCCGCGCGGTCCGCAGCAGGTCGAGGTGCCCGTGCAACACCCCGGATTCGGCGCGGACGGCACGCACCACCTCGTCCGGCTCAGGCTCCACCCCCAGCCCGGCCAGCCGCGCCCGCACCCGGTCCACGAGATCGACCGGCACCCCCGCGGCCTCGACGTCATCGGTGCGCATCCGGGCCCACCTCGTCGAGTAGCGCGTCCGCGAGCGTCCCGAGTCGCCGTACCCCGCCGGCCCGGCCCCGGTCCAGCGCGGCGATCAGCCCGCCCGACCCCGCCGCCCGTCTAACCCCGCGGATCTCCGGCAGCACATGCCACCGCGCCGCGCCCGCGTAGCCCGCCACGTCCGCCGCGTGAAGCGGGTCGCCGCGGCCGGTGCGCACGACCACGACAGCGTCGGACGCCCTGCGCACCGCCCTGCCGGCCGCCACCGCGCCCGGGAGATCGGCCCTGGTGACGACGACGACATCGTCACCAACCCCCACAGGCGTGCCATCGCTCAGCACGCCCGCATCGCTCACGACCAGCCCACCGGCATCCCGATGGGAGCGCATAGCCCCGGCTCCGCCATCGGGGGCAAGAGCCGTGACGGCCATCGCGTCGGCCGGGCGGGATCGCGCGAGCAAGCCGAGCCCGGGTCGCGCTTTGGGGACGGCGGCCCACAGGGCTTCCGGGTCGGGGCCGCCGAGGTCCGCCCGCACGTCCTGCAGGCGCAGGCCTGGCTCGTCCTCGACGCCCAGCAGCAGGTCGAGCCCGGTGCCGCACGGGTCCGTCTCGACCAGCAGCGTGCGCCGCCTCGGCGATGCCCGGATCGCGAGCGCTGCCGCCACGGTGCTGGTCCCACAGCCTCCGACCGCGCCGAGTACGACCAACCGACTCCCAGCCCGGCCCGTTACCGGCGTCATGAGGAGCGCGACCAGATCGCCGGTCCCGGACGGGAGCCGGATCACCTCGTGGCCGGTCTCGTCGTCGTCGACCCCGGCTCGGTCCGGTGCGACCCGCACGCGGCGCACCCCACCCTCCCCCGGCCCGGCCGGGTCGGCTCCGGCGGCCCGGTCGCCGCCTCCGCCACGATCGGTCACCACCAGATCCACGGACGGGTCCTCGCCGGGTGCGGCGTCCACGGCGAGAGCCGCCAAGATCGCCCGGACGTCGGCGTCCAGGTCCGGGTCGTCCACGGCCACCCCGACCCGGCGGGCCCTCGCAGCACCGGCGTCCTGAGGGTGCCCGCCGTCGGCGTTCCATCCGGGACGGCCGACGTCGGCGGCGCGGCGGGTGGTACTCGCAGTCGTGTTCACGGGGCTCAGCGTGTCCCACGACCACGGCCGTGGACCCCGCCCGACCGGCCATTTCGCCGCCGCCTGTGGAGGGGGACGTGCCTGTGGAATGCCGCGGGCAGGCGGCCCGGGCCGACGCCCACATCGGCGCTGGCGGCCCCGCACGGACCAGCCGTGGCCGACAGGGTCAACGGGGGCCGATGGGGACTGATGGCCGAAATGCGAGAAACCGCGACAGGGGGATGTCGCGGTTTCTCAAAGTCTCAGTTCTCGGGGGGAGGGAACTGAGCACCTTGGGGGGATGCCCATGTTTCATGGGCGTGACCATTATCACTTACAGCCGAACGGGGCGCAAGGTCAGTATGGTTGGACCGTGTCCGCCCCCCGCCGTCCCGGCCCCAGGCCACCGCATCGTCGCCGCAGGGTCGCCGCCTTCTTCGACCTCGACAAGACGATCATCGCCACGTCGTCGGTGTTCGCCTTCAACAAGTCGTTTCTCGACGAGGGGATGCTGTCGCGGCGGTCCGTGATCGACCTGGCGTACACGCAGCTGGCGTTCAGCCTGTCGGATGCGGACGACGAACAGATGAAGAAGGTGCGCCAGGCGATGGCTACCGCCACCAAGGGCTGGGAACCGGCGACCGTCGAGCGGATCGTCACCGAAGGGCTCACCGACACCGTCTCGCCGACCGTCTACGCCGAGGCCCAGGAATTGCTCGCCGAGCACCGCGCGCTGGGGCATGACCTGGTGATCGTGTCGGCCTCCGGCGAGGAACTCATCGCCCCGATCGCCCGGATGCTCGGCGCGGACCACTACGCCGGCACCCGGATGTCCCGCGATGAGAACGGCCGGTACGGCGGCGAGATCGAGTTCTACTGCCAGGGGCCGGGCAAGGCGGTGGCGATCCGCGCCTTCGCCGAGCGCTACGGGTACGACCTCGACGCCTGCTACGCCTACTCGGACTCCTCCACCGACCTGCCGATGCTGGAGGAGGTCGGCCACCCGACGGCGATCAATCCCGACCGCGTGCTGCGGCGCGAGGCGCTGGAGCGCGGCTGGCCGATCCTGACGTTCTCCAACCCCACCCCGCTGCTGCCCACCCTTGAGCGCGCGACCGGCCCGATCATCGGCGCCGGAGCGATCGCGGTGGCGGTGGGAGCGGCGGCGGTGGCCTTCGCCCGCGCCACCCGGAACTGACCCGACGCCCGCATTTCGCCAAAGCACCAAACCGCCATCGTCCGCCGCCGAACCGCCTCGTGGCGATGGCCGGAACGGCCTACGAGCCCGCCGGATTGTTGTGGGTTCCTACCATCGCTACGGGCCCGGCCGGACCGGCATGCTCAAGGCACGGTGGTGAGAACGCCAGGACCGCGACGGAAGAGAAGTCACGGCCCCCCGCTCGATCTACCGTCATCGATATTCCGGAACCCACGCGACGGATGACGCCCGAGAGGCAACCCCGGCCGTGGGTCCGCGCCAGTCGTCACCGACGGTTGTCCCGGACCGGCCACACGGCGGACCACAGGACGCTTGGTACCCGGATCTCTCGATGGAACCGCAGTGAGTTGGCGGGCTGGCCTCCGGGCCGGCCCGCCATTCGCGTGTCAGGCGCCTGCGGCGTCGGCGATCGAGGTGGCCTCGCGGGCCCCGTTCTCCAGGGCACTACAACAGTGGAGGATCCAGTTCGCGACGCCGTCCTCGGTGCCGCCGACGAATCCCTCCAGCGCCTGGCGGTGGGCCTGCGGGTCCCGGTAGAAGGTCACCTCGGGAACGCCGAGGCAGTGCGGGTCCAGGCCCGTCGACACCACGACCAGCCGGAATGCGGCGCGGGCCACGATCCCGTCGGCGGACCCGAACGGCCGCAGCCCCGACAGCTCACCGAACACGACGGCGGCCAGGACCGGGGCGGGCACGCGGGTCCCTCCGGTGACGAGCTCGGCCAGCCCCTGCAGCCGCTCGGCGACCCCGGCGTCCGAACGCGGGCGTCCGAGGCTCTCGGGGACCACCCCGGTCCCGGACGCGGCGAGAAGATGGAGGTGCGCGAGCTCCTGCAGCGGTGACCGCGTCCACACCCCCACCGCCCGGTCCAGAGACTCCCCGGTGAGCTCGCCGGCGACGCGCAGGGCGCCGGCCAGCACCTCGTCAGTTTCGGAGTCGGCATCCAACCGCACGGAGGCTCCCTCGACGCCCGCCGAGGCGCGGGCCCCGCGCAGCACGGACTCGGCGGCGGTGGTGGGCCACCCGCGTCGGTTCGCGGGGTGGCGGTGCACCGTGGCCAGTGCCGAGCGGGCGGCGTCTGCGGCCTCGGCCACGCCGGGCAACGCCACCAGCGGGGCGAGCGGATCGTCGGCAGAGGTGTTCACGGCATCGAGGTTACCGACCCGCCACCACCCGCGACATGGGGGTATCGCGCAGGCCAATCGCACGACACAGCCGATTATCAGCTGCCTCAACCGCTGTCGAGCTGGTGTAATCACGGCTACGACGCCGGCCCCGCCGGGACCCCGGCGCCCATCCCCCGACCCACGGAGGCCCCGTGAACCTCAAGGAACAGCTCGACGCCCTGCTCGACGCGACCGCCTTCGATTCCACCGGGACCAAGGTAGGCGCAGTGCGCCAGGTCTATGTGGACGATGCCAGCGGGAAGATCACCTTCGCGACCGTCTCCACCGGCATCTTCTCCGCCGACGCGATCGTACCGCTCCACGGCGCCCGCCTCCTCGACGACGAACTGCACCTCGATCACACCCGCAGCGTCATCCGGGATTCACCGCGCCCTGACAACACGGAGGACGCTCTCACCCCCGAGCAGGAGCTCAAGCTCCTCGAGTACTACGGCATCGAGGCGCCGCGCGGGGGCCGTCGCGAGTCCGAGCCGAAGCCCGGCGGCAAGCCCGGAGTCAAGGCCGGTGCCGACGCTGGAGGCAGGACCGACGCCAAGACCGATGCCACTGTCGACGCCAACAGCGCGGCCAAGGCCGAAGCCGGGGCCGACGCTGGCAAGACCGACGCCAAGGTCAGCGCGGCCAAGGCCGAAGCCGGGGCCGGCGCGGGCAAGGCCGACGTCCCCGAGCCGAAGTCCGGCGCCGAGAAGCCGAAGCCGGAGTCGAAGTCGCCCGCGAGCGCGGCCGCCGCCCCCAGGCCCGCCGGCAAGACGACGACCCCCGGGCCCGCCGGCCGTCGCAACGGTGTCTCCGAGCGTGGTGACGCCAGCAACGCCGCCGCCCGGCCCGACGCGAAGACCGCCGAGAAAGACGGGCCCGCCACCGCGCGAGAAGAGAAGGGGACGACGACAACGCCGCCGGCCTCCCCCTCCCCCGTGAAGACCCCCGGTTCCCCGGACCGCGCGACGGGCCCCCGCCCCGGATCCGCAGCCTCCGATTCCGCGCCTACCTCGCAGAACAGCGAGAAGGACGGCTCCGCAGAGCGCGACTGAACGCAGGGGGCGGGGCTCCCCCTTCCCTTCCCCCCGTCGGGTGGGTTACCGAACGTGCTGGCGTAGATGTGACTACGCTCACAGCCATCGGTCCGGTCGTTACCGCCGTGTCGACTCCGGCCGCCGTGAAATCCGTCCCCGAGAGAGAGCCTCTGATGACCGATCACGACCCCAATGAGACCTTCGCGCCTGATCCCGCGTTCGCTGCGCAGGCCAACGTCGGCGCCGACGAGTACGAGCGCGCGTCCGCCGATCGTCTGGCATTCTGGGACGAGCAGGCGCGTCGACTGGACTGGGCTTCCGAGTGGAACGAGGTCCTTGACTGGACCGACGCCCCGGTGGCCAAGTGGTTCGTCGACGGCACCCTGAACGCCTCCTACAACTGTGTGGACCGCCACGTGGAGGCCGGCAACGGCGACCGCGTCGCCATCCACTGGGTGGGCGAGCCCACCGAGGACTCCCGAGACATCACCTACGCCGAACTCAAGGACGAGGTGAGCCGCGCCTCCAACTACCTCAGCTCTCTCGGTCTGGTGGCCGGCGACCGCGTCGCGATCTACATGCCGCTACTGCCGGAGACCTACGTGGCGATGCTCGCCTGCGCTCGTCTCGGCCTGACCCACTCAGTGGTGTTCGCTGGATTCTCGTCCGCGGCTCTGCGCTCGCGTGTCGACGACGCGTCGGCGAAGGTGGTCATCACCGCGGACGGGCAGTTCCGCCGAGGCAAGCCCGCCCCGCTGAAGGCGGGCGTGGACGAGGCCCTGGGCGACTCACTGCCCAGCGTCGACGGCCCGGCCGAGTCCGTGCAGAAGGTTCTCGTGGTCCGCCGCACCGGCATCGACGTGGACTGGCAGGACGAGCGGGACGTGTGGTGGGACGAGGTCGTCCCCGGCCAGTCCACAGAGCACACGCCGGAGGCCTTCGACTCCGAGCACCCGCTGTTCCTGCTGTACACCTCCGGCACCACCGGCAAGCCCAAGGGCATCGTGCACACCACGGGCGGCTACCTCACCCAGGCCTCGTACACCCATGACGTGGTGTTCGACCACAAGCCGGGCAAGGACGTCTACTGGTGCACCGCCGACGTCGGCTGGGTCACCGGCCACACCTACGGCGTCTACGGCCCGCTCTCCAACGGCGCGACCTGCATCGTCTACGAGGGCACGCCCAACTCCCCGAACGAGCACCGGCACTTCGAGATCATCGAGAAGTACGGCGTGACTATCTACTACTCGGCACCGACCCTCATCCGGACGTTCATGAAGTGGGGTCGAGAGATCCCCCAGTCGCACGACCTGAGCTCGATCCGCCTCCTCGGCTCGGTGGGCGAGCCCATCAACCCGGAGGCGTGGCGTTGGTACCGCGAGCACATCGGCGGCAACGCCGTCCCGATCGTGGACACCTGGTGGCAGACCGAGACCGGCGCCATCATGATCTCCCCGCTGCCGGGCGTCACCGAGACCAAGCCGGGCTCCGCTATGCGGGCACTGCCCGGGATCGACGTCTCCGTCGTCAACGGTGACGCCCAGGAGGTGCCGGCCGAGGAGCAGGGGTTCCTCGTGATCACCGAGCCGTGGCCGGCCATGCTGCGCGGCATCTGGGGCGACATGGAGCGGTACCGCGACACCTACTGGTCCCGCTTCGCCGAGGAGGGTTACTACTTCGCCGGTGACGGCGCCAAGTGGGATGCCGACGGCGCGCTGTGGGTCCTGGGTCGTGTCGACGACGTCATGAACATCTCCGGCCACCGGATCTCGACCTCCGAGGTCGAGTCGGCTCTCGTCGGCCACGACTCCGTCGCCGAGGCCGCTGTCGTCGGCGCCGACGACGAGACCACCGGCCAGGCGATCGTCGCGTACGTGATCCTGCGCGAGAGCGCCGTGGACAACCACGACCAGCACCGCGCACTGATCGACGAGCTGCGCGCCCGGGTCTCCACCGAGATCTCCCCGATCGCCAAGCCCCGGGACATCACGATCGTGCCCGAGCTGCCCAAGACCCGGTCGGGCAAGATCATGCGTCGTCTGCTCAAGGACATGGCCGAGGGACGCGACGGCGGCGACACGTCCACTCTCTCTGATCCCACGATCATGGAGCAGATCCGGACGAAGGGCACGCGCGGCTGACGGGTAGCGCGTGAAGGCAGCCACATGTCGTGGCACGATGGACGGCGGTACACCGGCCGACTGAGAAGACGGTGTATCCGTCGCCGGACAATGGAGGAACAACCGTGAGCCACGCCCAGGGAACCCACAAGCCGACCGAGGCCTCGATCCCCCTGCACGACGCCGACTCGATCGGCCGTGGCGACGCCAGCATCGGCACCTTGGTCAAGAACGCTTCGACGCACGTGTCCACGCTGATGCGCGCCGAGATCGAGCTCGCCAAGACGGAGGTCACCGAGCAGGTCAAGAAGGCCGCGACCGGCTCCGGCTTCTTCGTGGCCGCGCTGGTGCTTCTGCTCACCTCGTTCTTCCCGTTCGTGTTCATGTGGGCCAAGCTCATCTCGATGTGGTTCGGCACCAAGACCTGGGACTGGATGGGCTTCCTCATCGTGTTCGTGGTCCTGCTGCTCCTGGCCGGCCTCTTCGCGTTCCTCGGCTACCTCAAGATCAAGAAGATCCGTAAGCCGCAGCGCACGATCGACTCGGTCAACGACCTCAAGCTGGCGATGCCCACCGGCGGCGACCCCAAGCCCGGCACCGTGCGGGTCACCGAGACGCCCGAGCCGTCCGGGCGTCGCTGAACTCAGTAGTAGCTGACACGCTGAATCCGGCACGACTCTGAAACCCCCCGCGCACAGGCCGCCCGACCCGTCGATCGTCAGGATCGACGGGTCGTGGCGGCATCGTGATGTCTCGGCCAACGGCATCCGCCTGCACCTCGCCGAGGCGTTCCCGGAGAACACCCCGCCGGGCGAGCTCCCGCCCCTGGCACTACTGATCCACGGGCTCAGCGGTATCTGGTGGACCATGCGTTCGCCCCTGCTCGCCCTGGCCGAGGCCGGTTTTCACGCCGTCGCCGTAGATCTCCGGGGCCACGGCGACTCCGACAAACCGCCCCGCGGCTACGACGCCTGGACCCTGGCGTCCGACATCACGAACCTCGTGCGTGCGCTCGGCCATTCCTCCGCAGTCATCGTCGGCCAGGGCGAGGGTGGATTCGTGGCGTGGACCGCCGCCTATCGACGGCCACGCGCGGTGAGGGGCCTCGTCGTCGTCGGATCTCCCCACCCACTGGCCATGCGCACCGCGGCGCTACGCGATCACGGGCAACGGCGCGCACTCGTGCCCCGCCTGCTGTCCGACCAGGCGCCGCGGTTGCCCGAGCGGCGGCTGACGCGTGACGGGGCGGCCGCCGTCGAGGAGATGCTGCGCAGCCGCTCGGGGCCCGACTGGCCCGAGACCGAGGACTTCCGCGAGTCCGCGGACCTGCTGCGGCGCGCGATGCTCATCCCCAAGGTGGCCCACCTGTCGCTGGAGAGCCGGCGCTGGATGGTGCGAAGCCAGTTCCGTCCCGACGGCCGCGATTTCCGCCACACCGTCGCGGGCGTGCTCGACCAGCCGGTGTTGGGGATCAGCGGCGCGGAGGACAGGTTCGTCCTGCCGGAGACCGTCCGCGCGTCGGGGCCGTGGGCCCGCGATTTCCGGTCCGCCGAGGTGCCCGGCGCCGGCCACTACCCGGCGATGGAGGCCCCCGCGGAGACGTCGCGCCTGATCGTGGACTTCGCCCGCAGCGTCACCGACCCCTGACCGTCCGGCCGGCCGGCTCCACGGGCGCCCGCACCAACCCACAGCCGCCCAATCCACGACCGTCCAACCCACAACCGCCCGATCCCCGCAGTTGCAAGACATCCCTTCGCGATTGCCTGACAGAACGTGCGAAAAACCCCCGTCGAACCGCACCAGAAGTCTTGCAACCGCGAAGGGATGTCGTGCAACTGCCGCTTAGCGCCACTGGGTGCTGGGTGCAACTGGATGTTGGACGTCACCGGCGGCTGCGCACCACAGGGCACCACTGGGTGCCATCGGGGGCCTGGCGTGCGCGCCGGGCCAACTGTCAGGCCAACCGCCACGCCAACCGTCAGGCCGCGCCCACGCAGGAGCCGGTCGGCACGGGACCCGGGGCCTCCAGCGCCTCCATGAGCTGCGGCAACACCTGCTCGACGGTGAGCGCGTAGCCGGTGTCGTCGGCATCCATCGCCGCGCCGAACACCACGCCCGCGACCTCGCCCTCCGGCGTGACCAGCGGGCCGCCGGAGTTGCCCTCGCGCACGGTGCCCCGCAGGATGTACACCTCGCGCTCGACGGTCTGCTGGCGGTAGATGTCCGGCCCGCGCAGGGTCACGCGCTCGCGGATACGCGCGGCGTCGGGGCGGTACGGACCGTTTCCGGGATAGCCCAGCACGATCGCGTTGTCCCCGGTCCGGGCGCGCTCCGCGGCGAACGGCAGCACCGGCGCCGACAGCTCGGGAACCCTCAGCACGGCCACGTCCACGCCGGGGTCGAAGACCACGACCTCGGCGGGCAGGTCGCGCCCATCAGACTGCACGGTCACCCGGTCCGTGCCCGCCACGACGTGCGCGTTGGTCATGACCAGGCCCGGCGCCGCCACGAAGCCCGAGCCCTCCAGCGCGCGGCTGCACGATTCGGCGCGCCCGAGGATCTTCAGCACCGACGGCTCGACCCGGTTGACGACCTCGGAGGACGAGAGCACCGGGTCCGGCGGCTCCACCTCCTGCAACGGGGTCGTCCCGAACGGCCCGAGGATGTCCGGCAGGCCGGTGGTGCCGAGAACCGAGGTGAACTCCGCCGGGATCCGCTGCAACTGCTCGGGCGCGATGTCGTCGACCTTCGCCAGCACCGACGACCCTCGGACGGCCTTGCCCAGCGAGGTGCCCTCCTGCGCGGCGACGGGCACGGCGACGAGCCACGCCACCAGCAGCATCGCGGCGGCCTGGAACACCGCGCCCACCGTCGAGTCGATGAGTCTGGCCCCGGTGCCCGAGAGGTATCTCCTGGCCGCGCGCCCGATGGTGACGCCGGCGATCTGGCCGATGATCACCATCGCCGCGATGACCGCCAGCCCGGCCGACAGCCTGCCGAGTGGCGAGTCGATCTCACGGACGAGATGGGGCGCGACCAGCAGTCCGGACGTGGCGCCGATGCCCACGCCCAGCAGCGCGAAACCCGAGGCCGCGGCGCCGTTGATCCAGCCCGAGATGGCCGCCGCCGCGGCGAGCGCGAACAGGGCCAGATCGAGCCACTGGGACCCCGTCACCGGTACCCCCGGCGCGGGTTGTCGGCGGGCAGGTCCAGCGGCTCCTCGCCGGGGGGAGCCCCCGCGGCGGAGCCGCCGGGGCCGGGGGCCTCGGAGTCAGAGGTGCCGGGGGCGGAGCCGTCGGTACAAGAGGGATCGGCGTCAGCAGCCGCACCGGTGTCCGTGGCGCCGGCGACCGCGTCGTCGTCGTCATGCCCCGAGCGCACGCCGGGCACTCCGGCGACGGTGCGGTCGGCCAACGGATCGGCGTGCTCGCGGCGGGCCTCCTCGGCCGACATGCGGTGCCGCTCCCCGTTTCCGGACGCCTCGAGGGTCTTCTCGAGGTCGCGGATGTCGCTGGTGTCCCAGTCCAGATCCCAGCCGGCCGAGTGGAACATGGCGGCGAGGATGCCGGCGGTGAAGCCCCACACCACCAGGTCGTCGTGTCCGAACGCCGGGCCGGTCCAGCCGGTGGTGTGCCGCAGGAGGAACCGGTTGGCGGGGTCGAGCAGCTCGTCGACGGGGACGGTCATCACCCGCGACGTCTCGCCCGGGTCCACCACGTCGACCTCCATCGGGTGCCGCCAGTAGCCGATCACGGGCGCGACCGAGTAGTTGGAGACCGGGATGTAGAGCTCGGGCAGCACCGCGAGCACGTCCACGCCGTCCGGGTCGAGGCCGGTCTCCTCCCACGACTCGCGCAGGGCCGCCTCGACGGGTCCGCTGTCGGTGTCGTCGACGCCCCCTCCGGGGAACGACACCTGCCCGGAGTGACTACGCAGGGTCGGTGCGCGGTGCGTGAGCAGGACGCGGGCGTCGCGCGGCGGGCGGGGGCCGGTCGCGTCCGGCGAGCCGGAGAACAGCACGAGCACGGCGGCGTCGCGGTGCGGACGGCCGACCTCGCCTGCGCCGCGGTCCTCGGGCGGGCGCCGCCTGGGCAGCAGCCCGTCGAAGCTGCCGTCGGTGCACGCCGCCAGCAGCGGGTCCATCCAGCCGGGGTGCGGCACGCCGGTGATGTCCCCGGGCCGGGGCACGGGGCCGTCGGTGGTGCGGGGCGTCCACACGGCGGGCGCGTCGGCACGGGGCGTGGAGCCGATGTTCTCGGCGGGCGCGGACCCGCCCCGGGGATCGGCGGTCACACCGTCACCCCGAGGTGCTCGGAGACCGCGTCCAGCACGTCCTGCTCGCTGTACATCGGCTGGATGAGCACGTGCGCCACGGTGCCGTCGGCGCGCACGAAGACGGTCAGCGGAAGCACGGGCGGCGCACCGAGGATCCCGGGCAGCTCCTCCTCCTGGTCGGAGACGGAGATCATCTGATCGATCCCGAGCGCGCCCAGCGTGTCGAAGCCCTTGGTCTCGGACGGGTCGGTGTGGGAGACGACCACCCGCACCCGGTCGCCGAGCGTGTCGGCCGCCTCCTGGATGGCGGGCAGCTCGCGGCGGCACGGCTCGCACCAGTAGGCCCACATGTTGATCACCATCGGCGTGCCGGCCTGGATCTTGCCCAGCGTGGTGGTGGAGCCGTCGTCCATGCAGCGCACCATGAGGCCCGCGACGGGGCCCTCCGTGGTGGCCGCGGCGGCGCTGTCGCGGCACTCGGGGAGGTCGACGGCGGCGCGGGTCTCGGGGTCCACGACCGTGACGGGCTCATCCGGCGAGGGGCCGCCGACGGGCGGCGCGGCCTGGGGAGACAGGGCGGGGGTGTCGTTCCCGGCCTGGGCGGTGGTGTCGTCCTCGGAGCCACCCAGGGTGGTGAGAAGGGCGACGACGACGCCGACCAGCACCACGAACGCGACGATCGTCCACCGAATCGAGGCGGTCATACCTGATCTCCCAGTCCGACCAACTCCAGAAGGTGGTCTCGTTCGGGCCCGGCCACGAGGCGGGCTGCGGCCACCGGATCGAGCGGGCCGGCCTCGCCCGCGGACGGGCAGTCGTCGGCCAGGACGCACGCCCCGCACGCGGCGGTACGGGCGTGGCACACGCGGCGGCCGTGGAAGATGATCCGGTGACTGGCATCAGTCCAGGTCGGGCGTGGCAGCAGCGCGGCCACCTCACGCTCGATGCGCACCGGGTCGGTCGCCTCCGTCCACTTCCACCGGGCCACCAGTCGCATGAAGTGGGTGTCGACGGTGATGCCCGGGACGCCGAAGGCGTTGCCGAGGACCACGTTGGCGGTCTTCCGGCCGAAACCCGGGAGGGTGACCAGGTCCTCGAGCCGCTGCGGCACCTCGCCGTCGTACTTCTCCACCAGGGCCGCGCCGAGGCCCTGGATGCTCCGCGCCTTGTTCCGGTAGAAGCCCGTGGGGCGGATGAGTGACTCGAGCTCCTCCCGGTCCGAGCCCGCGTAGTCGGCGGCGGTCCGGTAGCGCTTGAACAGCGCCGGGGTGACCTCGTTGACCCTCTTGTCAGTGCACTGGGCCGACAGGATGGTGGCCACGCTCAGCTCGAGCGGGTCCGTGAAATCGAGCTCGCAGTACACGTGCGGGAACGCGGTCTCGAGTGTGCGGAGCATGCGTCTGGCGCGGCGGGTGCGCCCGAGGTCGGTTTCCACCCCCCTCGCGGCAACCCCTCGCCTGCGACGCTTCGGGGAAGCGGGAGCGGGGTCGGGCATGAGTCCACATTACGGCTAGTCAGGTCCCCGGCGAGCAGCCGCTCCGACGAGTTCGGCCACCGAGCCGCGCGCGCCGCTGTGATGAGACCTCCCCGTCAGGCCGGACGGCCGAGGTGCTGATGATTCGGCGCACCCGGGCAGCGGAGGTGGGGCCGGGGGTGGATAATCAGACCCATGCAGGGAATCCTCGTCGTTCTGGTTCCGGTCCTCCTGGCCGGCTTCGCGCTCCTCATGGACAGGTTCGAGTCAGCGATCCTCGCCGAACCCGAACAGATCGAGGCCTGACTGCCGCAGTTCGACCGCGCGTTGGTCACACCAGCGGGGCATGAACGACTACAGTGGCTTTCGCCACACGCACGCCATGGCGCGGATCAGCATGTCCGCGCCCGAACGGAGGGTCACAGACTGTGACGATTGATCGCCGCACGGACCAGTCTGCCGACGACGTCCTCACCCGGGCAGGTATTTTCCAAGGTGTCGAACCCGCAGCGGTGTCCGCCCTACGTGACGACCTGACGCGCGAGGAATACTCGAAGGGTGACGTGATCATCCGCGAGGGCGAGCAGGGCGACAGCCTGTACATCGTCACCTCCGGCAAGGTGAAACTCTCCCGCAAGGCGCCGGACGGCCGCGAGAACCTGCTGTCCATCCTGGGCCCGTCCGACATGTTCGGCGAGCTCTCCATCTTCGACCCGGGCCCGCGCACCTCGTCGGCCGTGTGTGTCACCGACGTGACCGTGCAGGCCATGGACCGGTCCGCGCTCAAGCGCTGGATCGCCGAGCGGCCCGAGATCTCCGACCAGCTGCTGCGGGTGCTCGCACGTCGTCTGCGCCGCACGAACAACAACCTGGCGGACCTGATCTTCACCGACGTCCCCGGCCGCGTGGCCAAGGCGCTGCTGCAGCTCGCCCAGCGGTTCGGCACGCAGGAGGGCGGCAACATCCGCGTGACGCACGACCTCACGCAGGAGGAGATCGCCCAGCTGGTCGGCGCCTCGCGCGAGACCGTGAACAAGGCCCTGGCCGAGTTCGCACACCGCGGCTGGCTGCGGCTCGAGGGCAAGAGCGTCATCATCTCGGACACCGAGCGTCTGGCCCGCCGCGCCCGCTGACCCGCACCCCGCCCGCCGGGGCCTTGGCCGCCGCAGCCCACGGGCCCCGGCCTCCGCGCCGCCACCAACCCGTCGACCCGTCGAGAAGAGGGTTCCGCACACATCGCCCGAGAGGCAGGTGCGCGGAACCCTCTTCTCGTTGAGTCGGACGGCCACTCGCGCACTTCAGTCGCGCTCTCGACTACTCGCCGTCGAAGGGGCGCAGATCTCGCTCGCGCCGCGCCGCGTCCAGGGAAACGTGAAGCGGTGCGGCCACTCGGCGGGGTGGCGCGGGGGTCAGGCGCCGGCGTCGGAGTCGAGGCGGTCGAGGTAGCGCAGCGCCACCTTGGTCGACTGCTCGGCCACCTTGAGCAGGAAGGGCGTCACGTCGCGGTAGATGTGCTGCGTGATCGCGGTGGCGTCGGCATCGCGGCCCAGCTCGGCGCGGGCGGCGATGATCTGCTCGAGCCGATCCCGCCTGTGCTGCCCGAGCACCTGGGCGGCGCGGCCGGTGTCCTCGACGTCCGGTCCGTGCCCGGGGATTCCGGCCACCCCGGCGGCCCGCCCGGCCAGCAGGTCCATGCTGCCCAGGTAGTCGCCGAGGTCGCCGTCGGTCGAGTCGAGCACCGTCGAATCCCGGCCCAGGATCGTGTCGCCGAGGACCACGCAGTCGGCCGGCGCGGTGAACCCGGTACCTGCGGCCCGGACTTCGAGACTCACCGAGTCCGCGGTGTGGCCCGGGGTCGCCAGCACGATGATGTCCAGGCCGGCAGCGTGAATCACCTCGTCGTCGTCCCCACCACCCGGCACCAACGGTGCCGCATCGCGGCAGAAGCGCTCCTGCACGGCCCGCACGGGGGCGTCGGTGAACGCGCGAAGGTGGTCGATGCCGTCGGTGTGGTCGCCGTGGCGATGGGTGACGACGACGAGCTCGATCTCCCCCACGATCGCCGCGATCCGCTCGGCGTGCGCGCGGTCGTCGGGCCCCGGGTCCACCACCACACAGGTCGGCGACCCGGGCGCCCGCAGGACGACCGTGTTGGTCCCCTCGAACGTCATCTCGGAGGGGTTGTCGCAGAGGATGACCCCGGACAGCTCCGTGACGGGGCGCAGCGTCTCGTACGCCGGAAAACTGATGGGGGCCAGTCCTGCAGACATCTGATCTATCCCTCGACCTCGATGATGAGCTCGACCTCGACCGGCGCGTCGAGCGGGAGCTCCGAGACGCCGACGGCCGAACGGGCGTGGACGCCCGAGTCGCCGAAGATCTCACCCAGCACGTCCGAGGCGCCGTTGAGCACGGCCGGCTGGCCGTTGAAGCCCGGCGCGGAGGCGACAAATCCAACGACCTTGACGATCCGCACCACGCAGTCGATGCCGACGAGACCGTCGACCGCGGCGAGCGCGTTGAGCGCGCAGGTGCGAGCCAGGTCCGTGGCCTGCTCGGGCGACACCGCGGCACCGACCTTGCCGGTCGCGGCGAGCGCGCCGTCGACCATCGGCAGCTGGCCGGAGGTGTAGACGAAGTTGCCGACCCGCGTGGCGGGGACGTAGTTGGCGACCGGCGGCACGACCGTCGGCAGCTCCAGCCCCATCTGCTCCAGCTTGCGGGTCCAGTAACCGGCGGACTCGGTCTCGGGCATCAGAGCTGACGCTTCATGTAGGCGACATGCTGTTCGCCCGTGGGGCCGGGCAGCACGGAGACCAGCTCCCAGCCGTCGCCTCCCCACTGATCGAGGATCTGCTTGGTGGCGTGCGTCAGCAGGGGAACCGTCACGTACTCGAACCGGGGGGCACTGGTGGCTTCGCTCATGCCCCCACTCTAGGGAAGTCGGGAGCGACCCGCGCGGGATGGTCACTGGGCTTAGTCTGGAGCACATGCCGTCCACTGAGAGTTCGGGCCCCCAGGCGCCACCGCGGCCGACCATCGCCGACGAGTTGTCGACCGGCTGGTCCGACGACTCGAAGCGCGCCGATCTGCACTACGTGTCCGGAAAGGGTGGCACCGGCAAGACCACGGTCGCCGCCTCCCTCGCGCTCGCGCTGGCCTCGACCGGCAAGAAGGTCCTGCTGGTGGAGGTCGAGGAACGTCAGGGCATCGCCCGGATCTTCGACCGGTCCCCGCTGCCCTACCGCGAGGAACTGGTCGCGCGGGTCGACGGCGGCGGCAAGGTGTACGGACTGGCGATCGACATCGAGGCCGCGATGCTCGACTATCTCGACACGTTCTACCGCCTGGGAGTGGTGGGCAGGGTCATGAAGTCGGTCGGCGCGATCGAGTTCGCCACCACCATCGCGCCCGGGCTCAAGGACGTGCTGCTCACCGGCAAGATCTACGAGGTCGTCACGCGCGAGCGCGCCAAGAAGGAGGTTGTCTACGACGCCGTGGTGGTGGACGCCCCGCCCACGGGCCGGATCGGCAAGTTCCTCGACGTGACCACCGCGATGGCCGACCTCGCCGGCGGCGGCGGTCCCATCCGTCGCCAGGCGGAGGCGGTGGCCGAGCTGGTCCACTCCGAGCGCACCGTCGTCCACCTGGTGACGCTGCTCGAGTCCCTGCCGGTGCAGGAGACCCTCGAGGCGATCACCGAACTCAAGGGCCACGGCCTGCGGATGGGACAGGTGGTCATCAACCGCGCCGAGTCCCGGCATCTGGACGACGCCGCGCTCGAGCGCGTCGCCGAGGAGGAGATCGACGCCGCGGCCGTGCTCACCGGCCTCGAGGCCACCGGTGTCGAGGTCGACGACGAAGGGCTTCAGGGGCTCCTGGTGGAGGCCATCGAACACGCGCGCGTCGCACGCGGTCAGCTGCGGGCCGGCGAAACGCTGACGTCGGCCGGATGCCCCACCCTCGTCCTGCCCGCCCTCCCGCACGGGGTCGAGGTCACCGATCTCTACGACCTCGCCTCCGCCCTCGTCGACCAGGGAGTCCGCTGACATGGCCAGTCATCTCGACATCACCGCACTGCTCACCGACCTCCAGACCCGCGTGGTGGTCTGCACCGGGGCCGGCGGCGTGGGTAAGACCACCACCGCCGCGGCCGTCGCGTTGCGGGCCGCCGAGCTCGGCCGCGACACCGTGGTGCTGACCATCGACCCTGCCCGCCGGCTCGCCCAGGCCCTCGGGATCGACGAGCTCTCCAACGAGCCCTCCCCCGTGGAACTCACCGCGGAGCAGGGCGAGGCGGGCGGGTCGTTGCACGCGATGATGCTCGACATGCGTCGCACGTTCGACGAACTGGTCACCGCCAACACCACGCCCGAGAAGGCCCGGTCGATCCTCGACAACCGCTTCTACCAGACGATGGTCACCTCGTTCGCGGGCACGCAGGAATACATGGCCATGGAGAAGCTCGGGCAACTGCTCGAGGATTCGACGTGGGATCTCGTCGTCGTCGACACTCCTCCCTCCCGCAACGCACTCGACTTCCTCGACGCCCCGAGCCGGCTCGGCTCGTTCCTCGACAGTCGGCTCATGCGGTTGCTGTCCGCGCCCGGCCGCGGCGTGGGGCGGCTGGTGACCGGCGCGATGAGCACGGCCATGCGTGGGGTGTCCGCGGTGGTCGGCTCATCGATGCTCAAGGACGCGTCCGAGGTGGTGGTGGCGCTCGACACGACCTTCGGCGGGTTCACCGCACGCGCCGCACGCACGCAGGAGATCCTGCGGCGCAAGGGCACCGAGTTCCTGGTGGTCTCCTCGGCCGAGCGGCCGGCGCTGCGCGAGGCGGCGTTCTTCGCCGAACGACTGTCCGAGGAGAACATGCCGCTGTCGGGGGTGGTGATCAACCGGACGCACCCGCGGCTGACCGACATCAGCGCCGAGCAGGCCGGGGCCGCCGCTGACCGACTCGTCGGCGAGAGTCCCGAGGCCGAAGCCGTGCTGCGTATCCACGCCGACCGCGCCCGGACCGCCCGGCAGGAACTACGCCTGTTGGAGTCGTTCACCGACACCCACCCCGACGTGCGGATCGTGGGCGTGCCCTCGCTGCCGTTCGACATCTCCAACATCGAGGCGCTGCGCGCGGTGGGCGATCAGCTCTGCGGGTAGGGCTGGCCGCCCGCCTCTGCCCGGCGTGACCGCCGAGCGGCCGGGACGCCCGTCGAGCGGCCGGGAAGTCCGTCGACGAACCTCCCGGCGCGAGGGGTCAGTAGACGGCGGAGTGTCGCTCGATCTGCTGGGCGAAGAAGTCCGCCCAGGACCGGACCTCGGGGTGCTGCTTGAGCAGTGCGCGGCGCTGACGCTCGGTCATGCCGCCCCAGACGCCGAACTCGACCCGGTTGTCCAGCGCGTCGGCACGGCACTGGAGCAGCACCGGGCAGTGACGGCAGATGGAGGCCGCCTTACGCTGGGCGGCTCCGCGGACGAAGAGTTCATCCGGATCGATCTCCTTGCAGCGGGCCTGGGCCACCCATTCCTGGCGGCCCTCCCCGATAATGGTCTCCTCGGAGCCGAGAGGATTGCTTGAACCGGGGCGGACCCCGACGTCGGAGGAGCGGGAAGTCCCGGGAAGGGTAGCCGTCATCGAAGAACCCCTGTCTGCAAGGAACAACGGGCGCCAGTCGCACGCTGTTCCGGCCTTCTGAATACACCCGGCGCGGCGTACTCACCGTGTCCGCGAAGGCCTCGCATGGGCTGAGACCTGTGATGAAGGTCTCATTCATTTCGAAACGCCTCGCGTTCCCTCATATTGTTACCGCAGTCACACAACAGAAGTAAAGAGTCGTGTCCAGGTCGGGCCGCAGAGGGTGGTGTAGCGGGGGTGGTCACGTACTCTGTGCACGTGTCAGGTATGAGTTCGCTGGGGAAGCTGGTCGCGACGTGCGTCGCTGCCGGGGTGGTGGCTGCCGGGGCGCTGTTCCCGCTGGCCGGAGCGGCCGGACTCGCGTCCAACAAGATGGCCGATTCCTTAGCCGGAACGTCGGCCGACCTGATCAAGGGCGACCTGCCGTCCATCTCCACGGTCACCGACGCGAACGGCGAGCCCATCGCCTGGCTCTACGACCAGCAGCGGGTACTCGTCCCCAGCGAAGAGATCTCGCAGAACATGAAACTCGCGATCATCGCGATCGAGGACCGGCGATTCGCCGACCACAACGGGGTGGACTGGCGCGGCACGGTCCGCGCCGCGCTGACCAACGCCACGTCCGGCGAGGTCGAGCAGGGCGCGTCGACGATCGACCAGCAGTTGGTGAAGAACTACCAGTTCCTGGTCTCCGCGGAGAACGACGCGGAGCGCCGGGCCGCGGTGGAGACGACCCCCGCGCGCAAGATCAAAGAGATCCGTATGGCGCTCACCCTCGACGGCGAGATGAGCAAGGACGACATCCTCACCAAGTACCTCAACCTCATCTCGTTCGGCAACGGCTCGTTCGGCATCCAGACCGCCGCGCAGACGTACTTCGGTGTCGACGCCGCCGACCTCACGGTCCCCCAGGCGGCGATGCTCGCCGGAATGGTGCAGTCGACCAGCCAGTTCAACCCGTACGCCAACCCCGAGGACACCAAGCAGCGCCGCGACACCGTCATCAGGACGATGGTCGACACCGGCGCCATCACCCCGTCCGAGGGCGCGCAGTTCGTCAACGAGCCCCTCGGCGTTCTCGAGCGGCCCAACTCCCATCCCCGCGGCTGCATCACCGCGGGTGATCGCGGGTTCTTCTGCGATTACGTGCTCCAGTACCTCGACGAGAACGGCCTGAGCCGGTCGATGGTCGAGGAGGGCGGCTACACCATCCGCACGACCCTCGACGAGACCGTCCAGGCCAACGTCCAGCGCGCGCTCGACACCTACGGCAACCCCGCCACCGAAGGCGTGGCCGAGGTGATGAGCGTCGTGCGCCCGGGCAAGGAGTCCCACAAGGTCGTCGCGATCGCCTCGAGCCGCCAGTACGGGCTCGAGTTGGGCGACAGCCAGACCGTCCAACCGCAGCCGTTCTCCCTGGTCGGTGACGGTGCCGGCTCGGTGTTCAAGATCTTCACGGTCGCGGCGGCCTTGGAGAAGGGCATGGGTGCCGACACGACCCTGTCCGTGCCGAACCGCGTCCAGGTGTCCGGGCTCGGTGCGGGCGGCGCCCGCGGCTGTCCCCCCGGCCAGTACTGCGTGGAGAACGCGGGCTCGTACCCGGGCTCCCTGTCCGTGACCGACGCCCTCGCCCAGTCGCCCAACACCACGTTCGTCAACCTCATCAAGGACGTCGGGGTGGCCCCCACCGTGGACATGGCCACGCGCCTGGGCATGCGCTCCTACGAGCGCAAGGGCACCGCGGCCGACGGCGACTCGATCAGCGGGTTCATCAAGAAGAACAACCTCGGCTCCTTCACCCTGGGCCCGTCGGCCGTGAACGCGCTCGAACTGTCCAACGTCGGTGCCACCCTGTCCTCCGGCGGCGTCTGGTGCCCCCCGAGCCCCATCGAGTCGATCACCGATCGCACCGGCAAGCGCGTCGAACTGAACGAGCCGGGCTGCGAGCAGGTTGTCGACGAGGGCCTCGCGAACACCCTCGCCGTCGCGATGTCCAAGGACGCGGTGGGCGCGGGCACGGCGGCCGGGGCGGCCGGTAGCGCCGGGTGGAACCTGCCGATGTCCGGCAAGACGGGGACCACCGAGGCCAACCGCTCGTCGGCGTTCCTGGGCTTCACCAACAACTACGCGGCGGCCGTCTACGCCTTCAACGACGGCACCACCACCACCGAGCTGTGCACCAGCCCGCTCCGGCAGTGCTCGTACGGCAACCTGTTCGGCGGAAATGAGCCCGCGCAGACCTGGTACTCGGCGTTCTCCCCGATCTCGGACATCTACGGACCGGTGTCCCTGCCGTCCCCGGATCCCGCCTACCAGCGGGGCACCAGCCGATCCGGCATGCCGGACGTCGAGGGGATGAGCCAGTCCGCCGCGACATCACTGCTCACCAACGCCGGCTTCATCGTCAACACCCAGTTCGTCTCCGGCGCCGGGCGCCCCTACGGCACGGTCGTGGGCGTCGACGGCGGGACCGGCATCCCCGGATCCCAGGTCACGTTGCGGGTATCCGACGGCTCCGGCGGCGGAGCGGGCGGCGGCGCTTCCGGCGGTCAGGGAGCCAGCGGACCGAACGCCCCGATCGGCGACGAGCCCGTGGTGCTCGAGGTGCCCGGATTGGCCCCGATCACCATCTCACCGCCGAGATAGGCCCGCGTTTCGCCGGTAGTCTGGACGGATGCAGCGCCCCACTCGCAAGACCCGCAGTTCCACTCAGTCGGCCACCCGTGCGGCGGCCCTGGTCGCCGGGGCCGTCGTCGCCGGGACCGCCTACGCGAGCGGCTGGGAGCGCAACAATTTCGCTCTGCGCCGCCAGTCTCTGCCCCTGCTGGCCCCCGGGTCCGAGCCGCTGAGGATCCTGCACATCTCCGACCTGCACATGATGCCGGGTCAGAGGCGTAAGCAGCAGTTCCTGACCTCGCTGGCCGCGCTCGAGCCGGATCTGGTGATCAACACCGGCGACAACCTGTCGAGCGAGCGGGCGGTGCCGTCGGTCGTCCAGGCGCTCGGCCCGCTACTCGGCCGGCCCGGGGCGTTCGTGTTCGGCTCCAACGACTACTACGCGCCGGTGCCCAAGAATCCGCTGCCCTACATCGGGATCGGCCGGAAGAAGCACTCCTCCATCCCGTTGCCGTGGCGGGATCTGCGGGCGGCGTTCGCCGAGCGCGGCTGGGTCGACGCCACCCATCGCCGCGCCGAGATCAATGTCGACGGGCGTCGTGTGCTGGTCGCCGGCGTCGACGACCCGCATATCGGCCGGGACCACTACGACGAGATCGCGGGGCCCGCCGGTCCCGCGTTCGATCTGCGCATCGGCCTGGCGCACACCCCGGAGCCGCGCGTTCTCGACCGGTTCGACGCGGACGGCTACGACCTCGTGTTCGCCGGCCACACCCACGGCGGGCAGCTGTGCCTGCCGACGGGCGCGATCGTCACCAACTGCGGCATCGACCGCTCGCGGGTCCAGGGTCTGTCGGCGTGGGGTCGCAACCTCATCCTGCACGTGTCGGCGGGGCTCGGGACCTCGCCGTTTGTACCTGTTCGGACGTTCTGTCGGCCCGAGGCCACGCTGTTGGAACTGATCGCCGTTCCGGGAGGTGGCGACGACGACGCCGAGGTCCCGGTGACGCCTCTACAGGAACGGATTCCGCAGCCCGCCTGACCCGGTTTCGCGATTCTCGGGGTGGGACGCTAGAGTATCCATCGTTGTCACCGGGGTATGGCGCAGCTTGGTAGCGTGCTTCGTTCGGGACGAAGAGGTCGTGGGTTCGAATCCCGCTACCCCGACAATGAGAAGTCCCGGGTCACGGATGTGGCCCGGGACTTCCGCCATTTGCGCGCATTCGCTGACCTGCAGGATGACTGCGATCCGGAACTCCTGCTCTGTGGCGGCGATCTCCGTCACCTCTCCTCGGATTTTCGGTGCACCCCGGTCTCGCCGGTCCGTAAGGTCGTGGCATGACCTCCCAGAACGACGCCCCCCACGCCGATTCCGCCGCCGCCACCGAAGTCGGCGCCTCTGCCGCTGACGCCGCCGCGTCCGGCGCTGACGCCGCGTCCGGCGCTGCCGACGTCACCCCGTCCGACGCCGCCTCCTCGGTCCACCCGAACTTCGGCCGCATCACCACGAGCGGCCGGGGCAACGCCGAGCTGTCGGCTGCGCTGCAGAAGGTCCTCGACGGCGCGTGGTCGGATACGCGTGCGGAGACCCGCGCGGCCATGACCCGGGACATGGTCAACCCGCTCGGGCTGACCATGGAGGAGCAGCGGGCCCACACGTTGACGCAGTTGCAGCGTCTCGCCGAATCGGGGATGCCACGGCTCGGATTCCGCGAGGAGGACGGCGGCACCGGTGACACGGGCGCCGCCCTCACCTCGTTCGAACTGTTGGGCCACCTGGACCTGTCGGTGATGGTCAAGGCCGGTGTGCAGTGGGGACTGTTCGGCGGGGCGATCGCCAACCTCGGCGACGCGGAGACCCGCAAGAAGTTCCTGCCGAGCGTGATGTCGCTGGACCTGCTGGGCTGCTTCGCGATGACGGAGATCGGCCAGGGCTCCGATGTGCAGAACCTGGAGACCACGGCGACATTCGATGCCGAGACCGGCGAGTTCGTGGTCAACACCCCCACGCCTAGTGCGGAGAAGGCCTACATCGGCAACGCCGCGCGCGACGGCCGGCTGGCCGCCGTGTTCGCTCAGCTCGTCACCGTCGAGAACGGCGAGGAACTGCGCCACGGCGTCCACTGCCTGCTCGTGCCGATCCGGGACGAGGCCGGTGACGTCATGCCCGGCGTGACGATCACCGACCACGGCCACAAGGGCGGCCTGCTGGGAGTGGACAACGGGCGGATCAGGTTCGACGAGGTCCGGGTCCCGCGGGAGGCGCTGCTCAACCGGTTCGGTTCCGTCGACGAGCAGGGCCGCTATTCCTCGCCGATCGACTCGGTGGGGGCCCGGTTCTTCACGATGCTCGGCACGCTGATCCGCGGCCGGGTGTCGGTGGGCGCGGCGTCGGGCGCCTCGGCCCGCACGGCGCTGGCGCTGGCGGTGCGCTACTCGCTGATCCGACGCCAGTTCGACCACCCGGAGACGGGCAAGGGCATCCCGCTGCTGGAGTACCGCGAGCACCAGCGTCGCCTGATGCCGCTCGTCGCCCGCGCGTACGCCTACGCCTGCGCGCAGAACGCGATCGTGGCCGAGCTGGCCGAGTTCGAGGAGAACCCGGACGCCTTCGACGAGGTTCGTCGTCGCGAGATGGAGACCCACGCGGCCGGGATCAAGGCCACGGTCACCTCGTTCGCCAACGACACCATCACCGAGGCGCGTCTGGCCTGCGGCGGCGCCGGCTACATGGCTGAGAACCTGCTCACGGAGATGCGCAAGGACTGCGACGTGTTCTCGACGTTCGAGGGCGACAACGTGGTGCTCACCCAGCTCGTCGGCAAGGAGCTGATGAGCGCCTACGCGGCGGAGTTCGGCGACATGGACCAGCGCGAGACCGTGGCGTTCGCGTTCAACACGGTCGCCGACGTGGTGCAGGAGAAGGCCCGCACGTCGACGCTGTGGCAGAAGCTCGTCGACGCGGTGACGGATCGCGAGCACACCGACATCCTGGACCGCGGCAATCAGCTCGAGCTGCTCGTGGACCGCGAGGAGCACCTGCTGGAGACCGTGGCCCGGCGTCTGCGTAAGGCCCAAGGGCAGGACGGCTCGGCGGCGTTCAAGGTGTTCAACTCGGCCCAGGACCACCTGCTGCAGGCCGGCCGCGCGCACATGGACAGCTGGGTGTTCTCCCGGTTCGCCGAGGCCGTCGACGCCTGCGAGGACCCGGAGGCCAAGGAGGTCCTGGGCATGCTGTGCGACTTGTACGTGCTCGACATCGTGGACCGCGACAAGGGCTGGTTCCTCGAGCACAACCGCCTGACCACCGAGCGCACCAAGGCGGCCACCGCGGCCTACAACCGGCTGTGTACGAAGCTCGCCGGCCGGGCGCGGACGCTTGTCGACGCCTTCGCGGTTCCCGAGTTCGTGTTCGAGGTGCCGATGCTCAACGGCGGCGGCGTCGACAGCATCGCGGATCCCACCGACGCCTGACCGACGCCTGACCGACACCTGCCCGACGCCTGCCCCCTCCCGCCGCGGTTGCACGACATCACCCCGTAGCTGCAAGACATCTGGTGCGAGATCCGGCACGAATTTCGCACAGTTTGTCGTGCAACCGGAGGGGAGTGTCTTGCAACCGAACGGCTCGGCCGGGGTCGGGCGGATCGTGCGACGGGGTAGGGCCCGTGCGGCCGGGTAGCGGATCGTGCGACGGGGTGGCGGACCCGCGCGGCGGGTGGCGGACCCGGGTGAAGGGCAGATCCGAGCGGCGGTAGCGGGTTCCGGCTTATTTACGGTCGGCGGCCACGCGGACGGCCAATCCGGAGCACACGGCCACGGCGACCAGGACGACAGCCGCAGTCCACACGACCGAGCTCGATCCGGCCAACAGGAGGGCGTCCAGGGCTGCGGTGGCCTGCCCCGTCGTCGTCGCCGAGGTGGCCGTGACCACCGCCGACGGCGCGCCGCCCGCGACCCACACCCACCACGCCACGCCGGCGGAGAGCCCCGCGAGGACCACCGCGACGATCCGGCCCGGCCACTCCCCCAGCACCGCGCCGAGCGCGCGCCAGAGCAGGGAGGATGCGACGACGACGAGGCCCACCACCGCCACGACCGCGATCGCCGAGGTGACGGACGGGACATCCGCCGTGGCCAGCCCCCACGCGGACAGGCCCGCGGTGAGCACGATCAGGGCCAGGATCTGCTCGGCGAGCGAGGAGCCCGGCCGGCGGACGAGCTGGACGAGCAGCGCCCCCAGGACGGCGGCCGCGGCCACCCCGAGGATCCCGGCCGACGTGCGCCGCTGCGAGTCCTGTGCGGCCGCGGCGGCCTCGAGCCCGGCGTCGCCCTGTTCGGCTGCCAGGGCACGGCCGGTCTTGCCGATCGCGTCCTGCGTGCGGCCGGCCGAGTCGGACACACTGGCGGCGCCGTCGCGGAGGGTGCCGGCGCCGTCGGCGAGGGTGGCCGCTCCTGTGGCCAGTTCGCGGGAGCCGCGGGTGGCCTCGTAGATGCCGTCGCGCAGCGGGGCTCCGGGGGCGGAGAGCTGGCGGGCGAGTTCGTCGGCGCCACCGGAGAGACGGTCGAGGTCGTTCAGCATGCCCTGGTTCATGCCCTGGGACTGGAGCTGACTTTTGAGGCCCAGCAGGGCCTCGCGGGCCCGAACGTTCTCGGGGGCGTCACCCTGGAGTCGGGAGACGGCGTCGTCGATCGCGGTCAGGACCTGGCCCTGGATCACGGCGACACCGCGGACGGCGCCGACGAGCCGGCCCACCCCGCCGGCGAGTTCGTCGGCGCCCGTGCCCGCCTGCCCCATCCCGTTCTGGAGTTGCTCCATCCCGGCCGCGAGCTCGGCCGAGCCGTCGCGCAGCTGGTCCGCGCCGCCAGACAGTTCGGCGGTGCCGTCGCGCAGCTGGCCGGTACCGGCGACCGTGAACGAGGAGTTGGCCGAGGCTTCCGACAGTGCCGACTGGACGGGGCCGCCCGTGCCGGCGGCGGCGTCGGGCTGCTGTGGGGCCGGGCCCACCACGGCCCAGAGCGCGGCCAGAGCGAGCGGGATGACGATGAGGATCAGGCCGACGAGGCGTCGGATCACGCCCGGGCCGACGGTCGCGTCGTCAGGCTCATGCTCCTGCCCGGCTTCCTCCGCGTCCGCGTCCACCGTGGGTAGGACGTCGGTGTCCGGATCGGGTGCGGTGTCCGGATCGGGTGCAGGTCCGGTGCCCGCACCCGCGTTCGCGTTCGCGGCCGGGATCGCGAATGGCTTCGCCGAAGGTGACTTCGAGGGGCTCATGTCGGCAGCGTATCCGCTGGACAGCGACGTTCCCGCAGGTCACCCGGCACGTCATCGGATCGGTGTCACAGTCGGTTGTTAAACTCCTGCAAAACGGATCACAGCCGGAACGCCGCCGGGTGTGACCGGTGTGACCGACCTCGGCTGCCCCTCGCAGCGTCTGACCCCCGCGCGCTGCCGCCGCAGGAAGGAGCCATGAGCCCCGTCCTCGCAATCGCCGCGGCCGGACTCGCCGCACTGCTGGCGTGGCCACTGACCCGTTGGCTCGGGCG
>NZ_JBSHMJ010000026.1:0-20868 GCF_053645265.1 Dietzia sp. NPDC055343
CACGGCTGCTCGATCGTTATGGGCAGGCATTCGCGTCGACGATCACCGCGGGCGCGGCGATCGCCCTCGGGGTGGGTATCGCCGCGGAAGTTCACCGACGGCTGCTGAACGATTACGTCGAGATGATCCCGCTGGGTGAACGACATGCGCAGCAGGTCGATATGACGATCATGTCGATCGTCGTACTGGTCGTCGCCGCGTTCATCGTGTTCTCTGTGCTCGTGGTTCCGTTCGCCGTGTCCGGGGCGGTCCGTGAACAGCGTCGCATCGCAAGTATCCGTGCCACAGGTGCGCACCACGTCGGCACGCTCGGCCGGGTAGGACACTGCCACCAGCGAGTCGCCGGCCTGTGCCAGTTCGACGTGACGGTTCGATTCGGGGACGGCGACGGTGTGCGGGATGTGGCGGCGCAGATGGCCACGTCGCCCACCCGGGTGCCGTTGCCGGGTACGAAGGTGGTGGTCATCGTCAGCCCTCCGACGGCGGCCGACATCCAGCCGCGCCCGGCTCGCGCACGATCACGCAGACACGCGACCACCGCGCCCGAGGCCCTTCTCATCGAACCGGACCCCACCCATGTCATCGCGTTCGATCCGAATGTCGAACGCTATACAGAGTCGAGTGGCGCAGGGGGCGCGTAGGAGCGTCCTCGTAGCAGCAGGGTCCTGACACACGACGAGGGCCCACCGCGCATCAGTGACGATGCTGGTGGGCCCTCGGAGCCGCGTCGCGTCAGCGTTGGCCGACGCGGGGCTGGGGACCTCTCATCCGGAGAGGGCCGGGGTGCCTCAGAGCTGGTCGACAGCCTTGGCGAGCGCCGACTTCTTGTTGGCGGCCTGGTTCTGGTGGATGACACCCTTGCTGGCCGCCTTGTCGAGCTGACGCGAGGTCGCGACCAGCAGGGCGCCAGCCTTCTCCTTGTCGCCGGCCTCGGTGGCGGCGCGGAGGCTGCGGATGGCGGTACGCAGAGCCGACTTGGTCGACTGGTTGCGGAGACGGCTGCGCTCGTTGGTGCGGTTCCGCTTGATCTGGGACTTGATGTTGGCCACTCGTCACACCTTTTTGTCGTGTGTCGACGGCTCCACGAGGGGATCCCGCCGATCGGATGTCTTGTCGTCTTTGTCCTTGTGGACGCGCTGAACGCCGTCCGGTGGACACCGACGGCCCACTTTACCAGCGGGCGCGTCACCGGCCAAAACGCGACCGGCGCGGCGTCAGCGCCAGCCGTAGTCGCGACGGAGCCGGTCCGCCACGCGGTCGAACGCGTCCCTGGGGCAGATCGCGCCCTCGCGCCGGATGCCCTGTTCGGGCACATCCAGCACGCGGTCGAGACGCACCCAGCTGGGGCGTCCCTCCGAGTCCCAGGGCCCGCTGCCGAGCCCGAGCCAGCCGTTGTCGTCGTCGCGCTTGGACCGGGACGACAGCTGGAGGCCGAGCAGACGATCCCCGTCCCGACCCACCACCAGGACCGGACGGTCCTTGCCGCGACCGTCGTTCTCCTCGAACGCCACCCACGTCCACACGATCTCGCCGGGGTCGGCGTGACCGTCCAGGTCGGGGGCGTAGGCCAGGGTGCGGGCGCGGCTGGAGGTGGGCGCGGTGGTGGTGGTCGCGGGCCGGCCCGCCTCGGCGTTCCGCGACCCCAACGCGGGGGATCCTCCGCGCTCGTCGAGCTGCTTCCGTACCGCTTGGGCGACCGTCGGCCCGTACTTGCGTCCCATGTGGACTGCCTTGCGACCCACGCGGGCCCAGTCGATAGCCATGCGGCCAAGGGTAACGGCCGACGCCCGCGCCATGACTGCCTCGACCGCTCGCTTCCCGGGCGACGGCGCCGTCGATGCGGTGCGCACGGGCCGATACGTGATGAGTGTTCCGGGCGCGGTCGTGTGACAATGGGGTGATCGTCCGGACGTACCGCAATCCAGCCGCACCCGGGCCCGCCTCCAGGAGTGATCGAGATTCCCAACTTCGCAGAGACGACGTTCACCGATCCGGCCAGGATCAGGAACTTCTGCATCATCGCGCACATCGACCACGGCAAGTCGACCCTGGCCGACCGCATGCTGCAGCTGACCGGTGTGGTCGAGGAGCGCCTCATGCGCGCCCAGTACCTCGACCGGATGGACATCGAGCGCGAACGCGGCATCACCATCAAGGCGCAGAACGTCCGCCTTCCGTGGGTGCCACGCTCCGGTGCGCACGAGGGCGAGGAGATCGTCCTGCACATGATCGACACCCCCGGCCACGTGGACTTCACTTACGAGGTCTCCCGCGCGCTGGAGGCGTGTGAGGGCGCGATCCTGCTGGTGGACGCCGCGCAGGGGATCGAGGCGCAGACCCTGGCCAACCTCTACCTGGCCATGGAGAACGATCTCGAGATCATCCCCGTGCTCAACAAGATCGATCTGCCGGCCGCCGACCCGGAGCGGTTCGCCGAGGAGATCTCCCACATCATCGGTTGCGAGCCCGGCGATGTCCTGCGCGTGTCGGGCAAGACCGGCGAGGGTGTCGAGGCGCTCCTGGACAAGCTCTGCGAGACCATCCCGGCCCCGGTGGGGGATCCTGACGCCCCGGCCCGCGCGATGATCTTCGACTCCGTCTACGACACCTACCGCGGCGTCGTGACCTACGTGCGTGTGGTCGACGGATCGCTCACCCCGCGCGAGAAGCTGACCATGATGTCGACGGGCACCAACCACGAGCTGCTCGAGATCGGGATCATCTCGCCGGAGCCCAAGGCGACCAAGGGACTCGGGCCGGGCGAGGTGGGATACCTCATCACCGGGGTGAAGGACGTCCGCCAGTCCAAGGTCGGCGACACGGTGACCAGCGCCCGCGGCGGCGCGACCGAGCCGCTGCCCGGTTACGCCGAGCCCAACCCGATGGTGTTCTCGGGCCTGTACCCGATCGACGGCTCCGACTACCCGGTTCTGCGGGACGCGCTGGACAAGCTGCGGCTCAACGACGCGTCTCTCGACTACGAGCCGGAGACGTCGGTGGCCCTGGGCTTCGGCTTCCGCTGTGGCTTCCTCGGCCTGCTGCACATGGAGATCACCCGCGACCGGCTCGAGCGCGAGTTCAACCTCGACCTCATCTCGACCGCACCGAACGTGGTGTACCGGGTGATCGCCGAGGACGGCTCGGAGCACCAGGTGACCAACCCGTCGTACTGGCCCGAGGGTAAGCACCGCGAGATCTATGAGCCGATCGTCAAGTGCACGATCATCGTGCCGAGCGAGTTCGTGGGCACCACCATGGAACTGTGCCAGTCCAAGCGCGGCGAGATGAAGGGCATGGACTACCTGTCCGAGACGCGCGTCGAGCTGCGATACATCCTGCCGATGGGCGAGATCATCTTCGACTTCTTCGACTCGCTCAAGTCCCGCACCAAGGGCTACGCGTCGATGGACTACGAGGAGGCCGGCGAGCAGCTGGCGGATCTGGTCAAGGTCGACATCCTGCTGCAGGGCGAGGCCGTGGACGCGTTCAGCGCGATCGTGCACCGCGACTACGCGCAGGGCTACGGAAACAAGATGACCGTGAAGCTCAAGGAGCTCATCCCGCGCCAGCAGTACGAGGTGCCGGTGCAGGCCGCGATCGGCTCCAAGATAATCGCCCGCGAGAACATCCGCGCGATCCGCAAGGACGTGCTCTCCAAGTGCTACGGCGGCGACATCAGCCGTAAGCGCAAGCTGCTCGAGAAGCAGAAGGAGGGCAAGAAGCGCATGAAGTCCATCGGCCGGGTGGACGTGCCGCAGGAGGCCTTCGTGGCAGCCCTGTCCTCGGACACGAGCTCGGACAAGAAGTAGGGGCACTTTCCTGCCCCGGGGCGGTCGGTCACACCGGCCGCCCTTCGGTGTCGTCGCCCGACCTCCCCGGGCAGTCCACCTAGGCGCGGGCGCGGTGGCGTCGTACTGCCGACCGGTTATTGCACCGCGGCGAGCAGTAGGTTTTGCGTCCGTTGCGGGTGGTGTCGGCGAAGACGTCCTCGCAGTCGTCCGCAGCGCACCGGGACAGCCGGTCGATGCCGCGCTCGGTGAGGTGCAGCGCCGTGCCGACGGAGAACATGGCGGTGAGCAGGCGGGCGAAGCTGACGTCGTCGGCGCGGTAGTGGACGTGCCAGTGACCGTCGTGGTCGGTCAGGCGGGGCGGCCCGGCGTGCTCGGCGAGGAGGGTGTTGAGCGCCTCGGCGCGGGCACGGGGATCGGTGGTGTCGACGACGACGAGCCATCCGTCCAGGAACTCGTCGACCTCCGCGAGTTCTTCCTCCCGGGCTTCACGGTCGATGGTCACGCCGGCTTCCCGGCAGCGGTCCACGAGTTCGCGGGCGCTGCGGGGGCGGCGGTTGGCCAGGTCGGCGGCCAGGGTGACCGGATCGGCGCCGTAAGGGTTGATATACACAAACCGATTACAGCACAGTTGTCGGCATGCCCCAGACCTTCGCGCAGCTCGCCGCCTCTCCGGCGCTCGGCATCCCGGTCTGGGTGCTGCTCGCGCTCGTGCTGGCGGCCTTCGTCGCCGGGTGGGTCGACTCGGTGGTCGGCGGGGGTGGGCTGATCCAGCTGCCCGCGCTGGTCATCGCGCTACCCGCTGACGTCTCGACGCCCGAGGTGCTGGGGACCAACAAACTGTCCTCGGTGGCGGGCACGCTCGTCGCCACCCTGACCTACCTGCGCAAGATCCGGGTTCCGGTGGCCATGGTGGCGCCACTCGTGGCCGCGGCGTTCGCGGGCTCGGCCGCAGGATCCTCGGTCGCACGCTTCATCCCCAAGGAGCTGCTCACGCCGATCGTGCTGGTCGCGGTGATCGTGGTGGGCACCTACACGTGGCTCAAGCCGAACCTGGGCCGCACCCATGCCGAGCGCTTCAGCGGCTGGGCCAGGGCGTGGCGGTCCGCGGTGATCGGGCTGGTGATCGGGTTCTACGACGGCGTGTTGGGGCCGGGGACGGGCTCGTTCTTCGTGATCGCGATCGTGGCGTTCCTGGGTTTCGGCTTCCTGCAGGGGACCGTCGCGGCCAAGCTCGCCAACCTCACCACCAACATCGCGTCCATCCTGGTGTTCGGGCTGCACGGAGAGCTGCTGTGGGTGATCGGCGGTTGCATGGCGGTGGCGAATCTCGCCGGCGGCTTCCTCGGGGCGCGGATGGCCATGCGCCATGGCAACGAGTTCATCCGGAGGGTGTTCCTGCTGGTCATCGTGATCCTCGGGGCCAGGCTCGCCTGGGACACCGTGTCCACGTGGGTGTGAGCCCGTGTCGCGCCGTCCGTAGACTCGCGGTCATGACCACCCCGAGCCCCGATGCCCCGCTCCACCCGCTGCTCGACGAGTCGTCACTGCCGTACGGGCTGCCGGACTTCGCCGCCGTCCGGGACGAGGACCTGGAGCCGGCGATCCGGGCCGCGATCGACGACCACGCGGCCGAGGTCGCCGCCATCTCCTCGAGCCCGGAGGCGTCGACCGTCGAGAACACGGTGATCGCGCTGGAACGCTCGGGGCAGGCGCTGCACCGCGTGCTGTCGGTGTTCTACGGGCTGCTCGGGCCCGACGCGACGCCCGCCCGGCTCGATGTGGACCGCGTGGTGTCCCCGCTGCTGGCCGCGCATCACTCGGCGGTCATGACGGACCCGGTCCTCTACGCCCGTGTAGACGCGGTCGCCGCGGCGCTCGAGGCGGGAGAGCTGGATGTCGACGACGAGACCGCCCGCCTCATCCGGCGCCACCACCGGGACCTGCTCCGTGCCGGCGCGGCCCTCGAGGACGGGGCCCGCGCCCGCCTGACCGCGATCGACACCCGGTTGGCCGAACTGACGACGGAGTTCGGCGAGAACCTCCTGGCCTCCACTACGGAACTGGCAGTACCGGTCGCCGACGAGTCCGAGCTCGCGGGGCTTCCGGAATCCATGCGCGCGTCGCTGGCCGCCTCCGCAGAGCAGGCCGGTCTCGAGGGCTGGCTGATCCCGCTGGGTCTGCCCACGGTGCAGCCGATCAGCGCCTGGCTCGACGACGCCGGACTGCGCGGACGCGTCATGGAGGCATCGATGAAGCGGGGCTCGACCGCGGGACACGACAACACCCCGATCGTCCTCGAGATCGTCCGGCTGCGTGCCGAGCGGGCCGAGCTGCTGGGCCTGCGCTGCCACGCCGACCACGTGCTCGCGGTGGAGACCGCCGAGACACCCGAGGCCGCCCGCGGGCTGCTGATGGACGTGGTGGACGCCGCGGTGACCAACGCCCGCAACGAGGCCAAGGACCTGCTCGGCGGCGAGGACCGTTCTCTCGACCCGGCGGACTGGGCCTGGGAGTCGGAGCGTCTTCGTTCCGAGCGCTACAGCGTCGACGACGCGACGGTGCGCCCCTACTTCGAGCTGGAGACCGTGCTGCGGGACGCTGTGATGTACTCCGCCGAGCAGCTGTACGGCCTGCGTTTCGCCGAGCGGCCCGACCTGGCCGGCTACCTGCCCGACGTCCGGGTGGTCGAGGTGTTCGACGACGAGCGGTCCGAGCGGGACGCCGGCATCGGCCTGCTGCTACTGGACTACTACGCGCGACCCACCAAGCGTGGCGGAGCCTGGATGACCTCGTTCCGGGACCAGTCGAGGCTCCTCGACTCCCGCCCGGTGATCGTCAACGTCATGAACCTGTCCCGTCCGGCGGAAGGGGAGCCGACGCTGCTGACGATGGACGAGGTCACCACGATGTTCCACGAGTTCGGGCACGCCCTGCACGGGCTGCTCTCCGACGTGGAGTACCCCGTGTTCTCGGGCACGTCCGTGCCCCGCGACTTCGTGGAGTTCCCCTCCCAGGTCAACGAGATGTGGGCTCGTCGTCCCGAGATGCTCGCCCATTACGCCCGGCACCGGGAGACCGGCGAGCCCATCGCGGCGGAGCTGGTCGAACGGATGCGGGAGGCGGAGCGCTTCGGTGAGGGGCAGGCGACCGTGGAGTACCTCGCGGCCGCGCTGCTCGACCTGGCGTGGCATTCGTTGACCCTCGAGCAGGCGCGCGAGGTCACCGACGTCGATGCGTTCGAGTCGAAGGTCCTGGCTGATGCGGGCCTCGACGTGCCGGGGATCGAACCGCGCTACCGGTCCCGCTATTTCCAGCATGTGTTCGCCGGCGGTTACTCGGCGGCCTACTACTCCTACTTCTGGGCCGAGGTCCTCGACGCGGATGCCGCCGAGTGGTTTGTCGAGAGCGGGGGACTGCAGCGTTCCTCCGGTGACGCGATGCGCCGCGAGGTGCTCTCCCGTGGTGGTGCCATCGACTTCCTGGACGCCTATCGGAGCCTACGCGGGAGCGACCCGGATCCGGCGGCGCTGCTGCGTCGTCGCGGACTGGACTCCTCCGTGGTCGGTGGCCGTGAGGCCGCCGCCGCAGGGCGATCGTAGGATCGGTACGTGTCAGCGTTTCTGCAGTTCTGGGACAGGGTCGAGCTCTGGCTCGTCACCCTGCCCTTTCCGCTGCAGGTGGTGATCATGCTCGCGATGGGGATTCCGCTGTTCCTGGCCACCGCGGTGCTGGTCGAGAAGGTCGCAGACGTTCTCGTGCACCGGTTCCGGGTGCTCGTCGCGTCCCGGCCCGCCGAGACCGGGAAGGAGGTCCGCTGATGCCCCGGTCACGTGTCACCCTCGCTCTGATCCTGCTGATCGTCTTCGTCGTCATCGCCTGGTTCCTCATCGAGGTTCTCTGACCTCGCGCGGCGGTCGGCCGGACCACCGCCGTGGAGTCGATTCCGGAAGTACACTCCCGTCATGCAGCGTTTAAGTGGACTTGACGCCAGTTTCCTGTATTTCGAGACCCGGTCTCAGCTTCTCCACGTGTGTGGGTTGATCGTTCTGGACGTCTCGGAGGTTCCCGGCGGCTACACCTTCGACAACCTGCGTACCGAACTCGCGCGCCGGGTCACCGGCATGCCGGCGTTCCGGCGCAAGCTGCACGATTCGATGCTCAACGTCGACCACCCGGTGTGGGTCGAGGACGAGAGCTTCGACATCGATCATCATCTCCAGCGGATCGGATTGCCCGAGCCGGGGGACGATCATGAGCTCGCCGAACTGTGCGCGCACCTGGCCAGCCAGCCGATCGATCGCTCGATGCCGCTGTGGCAGATGTACGTCATCGAAGGTCTGTCCGACGGCCGGGTCGCGGTGTTCGCCAAGATGCACCATTCGACGGTCGACGGCGTCACCGGCGCCAATATGATGTCGCAGCTGTGCACGCTCACCCCTGACAATCCGGCGCTGGACGCCGACCTGGTCAAGGAGACCGCCGGGGGCTCGGGGGCGCTCGAGCTGGCGGTGGGGGGTGCACTCTCGCGTCTTGCCACCCCGTGGCGGCTCGCCTCCCTGCTGCCCGGGACCCTCGGCGTGCTGCCGTCCTGGATCAGCCGCGCCCGCAAGGGGTTGGCGATGCCGGCTCCGTTCACGGCCCCGCGGACCCCGTTCAACCGGACGATCACCGGCCACCGCACCATTTCGTTCGCGAGCGTGGACCTGGACGACATCAAGCGGGTCAAGAACGCGTTCGGAACCACCGTCAACGACGTGGTGCTCGCCATCACGTCCACGGCCCTGCGCAAGTACCTCGACGGGCAGAACGCGCTGCCGGCGAAGCCGCTCATCGCGATGGTCCCGATGTCCGTCCACGCTGCGGAGTCCCGCCCCGGCACCAACCGCGTGTCCGGGATGTTCATGTCGCTGTCCACCGACATCGACGACCCGGTCGAGCGCCTCGAGGCCATCCGCGACGCCAACGTCGTGGCCAAGGACCACACCAACGCACTCGATGCCAACCTGCTGACCGACTGGGCGCAGTTCGCCGCCCCCTCGGTCTTCGGGTCGGCCGTTCGGATGTACTCGCGGCTGCGGCTGTCCGAGCGCCACCCGGTGGTGCACAACCTGGTCATCTCCAACGTGCCGGGGCCCAACATCCCGCTCTACTTCCTGGGTGCCCGCATCGAGCAGATGCTGCCGCTGGGTCCCGTCTTCCACGGTGCGGGACTGAACTGCACGGTGATGTCGATGGACGGCAGGCTGCACTTCGGATTCATCGCGTGCAAGCGCTCCGTACCCGATCCGTGGCCACTCGCCGACGCCGTCACGGAGGCGTTGGCGGAGTTCGTCGAGGCCGCCGCCGAGCGTGAGCGCAGCGGCGCACCCGCCGTGGAGAAGAAGACGGCTACAGAGTTGGCGGCAGACCGTCGTGCGCAGCGAAAGGCGGCTCGCCAGTCGGCGAAGAACTCGGCGAAGGTGGAGCCCGCGCCGAAGAATCCGGCCAAGAAGGCGCCCGCCAAGAAGGCCCCGCCCCGCAAGGCCTCGCCCGCAGCGGCGCAGACGACCCCGGCCGCGGATACCACGGCGGATTCACCGGAGGCCCCGGCGGCCTCGACCCCTGCGAAGAAGGCCGTCGCCACGAAGACGCCGGCGAAGAAGGCCGCCACCTCGAAGACCCCCGCGAAGAAGGCCGTCGCCACGAAGGCCCCGGCGAAGAAGGCGGCCACCTCGAAGACCCCCGCGAAGAAGGCCGCCGCCACGAGGACGCCCAGGAAGGTGTCCGAGTCCAAGCCGGTGGCGCAGAAACCCGCGCCCGCGGCCACGCCTGTCGCGCAGAAGCCCGCCGCCGGGACCAAGCCCGCCGCCGAGACACCAGGTCGGCCCGCACCCGCGGTCGCGGAGTCCGCGTCGAAGTCGGTTACTCCCGCCACTCCCCCCGCACAGAAGCCGACCGGTTCCAAGCCGACCGGCGCGGCACCGGCCGCGGCCTCGTCGTCTGTGGCGCCCTCCGCGACGCCGGCCCGCCCCGAGGCTCGAGGTGAGACCGGCTCGACCCCCGACACCGGTCAGGCGTGACCGCCGGCGTGGACCCGGCGGGACTCGCGCTCGCCCCACCTGAACGCGATCCCGCCTCGCCGTTCGGGATCTACCTTCACGTCCCGTTCTGCTCGACGCGGTGTGGCTACTGCGATTTCAACACCTACACCGCGGGCGAACTGGGCTCCGCCACCTCGCCCGTCGACTGGGAGAGGGCCGCGGCCATCGAGATCGAACGGGCAGCCGACGTGCTCGCCCGCTCGGGCACCGCGCCGAAGGTGGACACGGTATTCGTGGGCGGTGGCACCCCCTCCCTCGTCGGGGCCGACGTCCTGGTGGGTCTGCTCGACCGCATCGATTCCGCGTTCGGCCTGGCCCCCGGCGCCGAGGTCACCACGGAGAGCAACCCCGAGTCCACCTCGCCAGAGTTCTTCACCACACTGCGCGAGGGTGGATTCACCCGCATCTCGCTGGGCATGCAATCGACCTCTGCACGCGTGCTGCAGATCCTCGACCGCGCGCACACCCCGGGGCGCCCACAGGAGGCCGTCGCCGAGGCCGTCCGGGCGGGGTTCGAGCACGTCAACCTCGACGTCATCTACGGGACGCCCGGAGAACGCGAGGACGATCTGGCGCGCACTCTCGATGCGGTGGTCGATGCCGGCGTGGACCACGTCTCCGCCTACTCGCTCATCGTCGAGGACGGTACGGCCCTCGCACGACGAATCCGTCGCGGCGAGCTGCCGAATACGGTCGACGACGTCCTGGCCGACCGGTACGAGCAGGTGAGCGAGCGACTGTCGCGCGCCGGCTTCCGCTGGTACGAGGTCTCCAACTTCGCGACGGGCGAATCCGGATACTGCCGCCACAACCTGGGCTACTGGCGTGGTGGCGACTGGTGGGGCGTCGGGCCGGGAGCCCACTCCCACGTGGCCGGCGCGCGCTGGTGGAACCTCAAGCACCCCGCCCGGTACGCGGCCGCCTGCGATGCCGGCGATCTCCCCGTCGACGGCGGCGAGAGGCTCACCGACGAGGACCGTCACATCGAACTGATCATGACCGCGCTCCGACTGGCCGAGGGGCTCGGGGACGAGGCGTTCACGGCCGAGGAGCGGGCACGCGCGGGCGAGCAGGTCGCGGCCGGCCTGCTGCGGCGGCGCGGGACCGATCACCCGGGCGGGCCCGGCTTCGCGCTCACCGAGGCGGGCAGACTGTTGGCTGACGGAGTCGTCCGCGACATCCTCCTCTGAGGAGAACACGCCCGGGCTCGCCTAGAATCGGGCCCATGCAGCGGGTGAATCGGGCCCGTGCCGCGGGCGAGGTCGTAGACACACAGCACCGGAGAACTGGAAGGAGGGCGGTCCATGTCGAGCGCATCAGACCGTAGGACCGACGTTCTGCGGGCCATCGTCTCGGACTACATCGCCTGCCACGAACCGGTCGGCTCCAAGGCGCTCGTCGACCGGCACGCACTGGGAGTTTCCAGCGCGACCATCCGCAACGACATGGCGGTGCTGGAGGCGGAGGGGTTCATCGTGCAGCCCCACACGAGCTCGGGACGCGTGCCCACGGAGAAGGGCTACCGCCACTTCGTCGACTCGATCGAGGAGATCACGCCGCTCTCGCGAGCCGAGCGCAAGGCCATCCGGGCCTTCCTCGAAGGCGCGCTCGACCTGGACGACGTGCTCCGGCGGGCGGTTCGGCTGCTGTCGCAGCTCACCCGCCAGGTCGCGGTGGTCCAGTACCCGGTCCTCGACCGCTCGACCGTGCGGCATCTCGAGGTCGTGAGTCTGACCCCCACGCGGCTGCTGCTGGTCCTCATCACCGACACCGGCCGCGTCGACCAGCGAACCGTCGAGCTCGCGGCCCCGCATACCGAGGAGCACCTCGCCGAGATCCGGACCCTGCTCTCCGAGGCCGTGGCCGACAAGCGTCTCGCGGACGCCTCCGCGGCACTCACGGCCACGGGGGAGCAGGCCCGGCCGGCGTACCGCGACGCGGTGGAGCGTTGCGTCACCGTGCTCGTGGACACGCTCGTCGAGCACCCGGACGACCGGATCGTGCTGGGCGGCACCGCCAACCTCACGCGGAGCGCCGCCGACTTCGACGGCTCCCTGCGATCGGTGCTGGAGGCGCTGGAGGAGCAGGTCGTGATCCTGCGTCTGCTCACCGCCGCCCAGGCCGTGGGCGCGGGCGGGCCGGGCGGCGTCACCGTGCAGATCGGCGCCGAGACCCAATCTGCCGAGATCCGCGGCGCGTCGGTGGTCTCCTCGCAGTACGGCGCGGAGGGCCACGCGTTCGGCGGCATGGGGGTGCTGGGACCCACCCGGATGGATTATCCGGGAACAATCGCCTCGGTCGCCGCTGTTGCCCACTACGTGGGCGAGATCCTCGGCGGGCGCTGACCCCCGTACTCTCTTCCAGGAGCCGCGGCGTCGAGCAGGCGGCACCACGAGCACGAACAGTCTTCTTGAACGAAAGGTCAGACGTGTCACGCGACTACTACGGGACCCTCGGGGTCGATAGGGGCGCCTCGGAGACCGAGATCAAGCGCGCCTACCGCAAGCTCGCCCGCGAGCTCCACCCTGACGTCAACCCGTCGGACGAGGCGCGTGAGCGGTTCAGCGAGATCACCGCGATCTACGAGGTCCTCACCGACCCGGAGAAGCGACGCATCGTCGACATGGGCGGGGATCCGCTCGACTCCGGCGGCGGCGGTGGCGGTTACGGCGGCGGATTCGGCGGTGGCTTCGGTGGCGGCCTCGGCGACGTGTTCGAGGCCTTCTTCGGTGGTGCCGGCGGCGGAGGCGGCGGCCGGGGCCCGCGCAGCCGGGTCCAGCCCGGTTCGGACGCGCTCATCCGGGTGAACCTGACCCTGGACGAGTGCGCGACAGGCGTCACCAAGGAGATCAAGGTCGACACGGCGGTGCTGTGCGAGACCTGTCACGGCAAGGGCTCGGCCTCCGATGCGCCGCCCGCCACCTGCGGCATGTGCCAGGGCCAGGGCGAGATCCAGTCCGTGCAGCGCTCGCTGCTGGGCAACATCATGACCAGCCGCCCCTGCCCGACGTGCGCCGGGACCGGCGAGATCATCACCGATCCGTGTGGTGACTGCACCGGTCAGGGCCGCGTCCGCAAGCGTCGCACCGTGTCCGCCAAGATCCCCGCCGGTGTCGGCGGCGGCATGCGGATCCGGCTGTCCGGCCAGGGCGAGGTGGGCCCCGGCGGCGGGCCCGCCGGGGACCTGTACATCGAGGTCAACGAGCGCACGCACCCGGTGTTCGTACGCGACGGCGAGGACCTGCACTGCACCGTGCGGGTCCCGGTGGTCGACGCGATGCTCGGCGGCACCGTCGAGCTCGAGACCGTCATCGGTGACCCGATCGAGATCGAGATCCCGGCCGGCACCCAGCCCGGCCACACCGTCACCCTCACCGACCGCGGCATGCCGCGCGTCCGAGGTGGAGGTGCAGGCGACCTCACCGTGCACATGGAGGTCGTGGTGCCCGAGAAGCTCGACCGCAAGCGCCGCGACCTCGTCGAGCAGTTGCGTCGCCTGGACGGCGATTCGGCCGAGGTCGTCAGCGAGGACACCGCCCGCCGCGGCGGTCTGTTCTCCCGCCTGCGCGACGCGGTCGCCGGGCACTGACGCCCTGTGACCCCGTCGCTGTTCCGGGTGGAGGCCGTCCCGGCCGTGGGTGAGACCGTCGTGCTCGACGGCCCCGAGGGGCGTCACGCCGGTAGCGCGCTGCGGCTCCGCCCGGGGGAACCGATCCGCGTCGGTGACGGCCGTGGGGCCGTGGCCGACTGTGTGGTGACGACGACGAGCCCGGGCGTCGTCGAAGCCGAGGTCGGCACCCGGACGGACGTCCCGCGCCCCGTCCCGGAGGTCACGGTTGTCCAGGCCCTGCCCAAATCGGAACGCTCCGAACTGGCGGTGGAGCTGGCGACCGAGGCCGGCGCCGACCGGATCGTTCCCTGGCAGGCCGAGCGCTGCGTGAGTCGCTGGGCCGGCGCCAAGGTGGGTAAGGGCCGCACCAAGTGGGCGAACGCCGCGCGGGCCGCCGCCAAGCAGTCGCGGCGGGCCCACGAGCCCGAGATCGGTGAGCTGCTCGACTCGGCAGCCCTGGCCCGGCTCGTCGCCGAGGAGGCGGCCGCCGGAACACGCGTGCTGATCCTGCACGAGGAGGGGGCCGTGCCGTTCGCGGACGCGGTGACCGCCCCGACTCACGGGGCCCACGGGCGGCCGATGAACGTCCTCGTCGTCGTCGGGCCCGAGGGCGGCGTCTCCGACGCCGAGCTGGAGGCACTGACCGGCGCCGGCGCACGCCCCGTCGTACTGGGACCGGAGGTCCTGCGCACCTCCACCGCCGCGGCCGTCGCGTTGGGGGCGCTCGGCGTTCTCACCCCGAGGTGGGCCGGTGCGGGTACTACACTCGGGGCAACCGCACCACACCACGGGAAGTGATCCACGTAAGCACCCCAGACAGCGATACCGTCCGCACGGCGGTCCAGCTCGACCCCGACCTGGCGATGGCGGTGCTCGGCGCCGCCGACACCAACCTCCGCACCCTCGAGGAACTTCTCGACGCCGACCTGCACGTCCGGGGCGGCACCATGACCGTCTCCGGCCATCCGGAGGCGGTCGACACCGCCTCCCGCGTCGTGTCGGACCTGCTGCGCCAGGCCCGCAAGGGCGTGGAGATCACCCCCGCCTCTGTGCGTCGATCGGTCGAGATCCTCGCCGGGTCCGGTCCGCTGACCGCCGAGGAAGTGCTGGGCACCGACGTGCTCTCGCGCCGCGGCGGGATGATCCGGCCCAAGACGCTCGGCCAGAAGCGGTACGTCGATGCGATCGACGAGCACACCATCTCCTTCGGGCTCGGCCCCGCCGGCACCGGTAAGACCTATCTCGCCATGGCCAAGGCCGTCGCCGCGTTGCGCGCCAAGGAGGTCAGCCGCATCATCCTCACGCGGCCCGCGGTGGAGGCGGGGGAGCGGCTCGGCTACCTGCCGGGCACGCTGCACGAGAAGATCGACCCGTACCTGCGGCCGCTGTTCGACTCGCTGCACGACATGATGGACCCCGAGACAATCCCCAAGCTCATGGCGGCCGGCGTGATCGAGGTGGCGCCGCTGGCGTACATGCGCGGGCGCACGCTCAACGACTCGTTCATCGTGCTGGACGAGGCCCAGAACACCACGCCCGAGCAGATGAAGATGTTCCTCACGCGCCTGGGCTTCGGGTCCAAGATCGTCGTGACGGGCGACATCACCCAGATCGACCTGCCCGGCGGGCAGCGCTCCGGCCTGAAGGTGGTGCGCGAGATCCTCTCCGGGGTCGAGGGCATCCACTTCTCGGAGCTCACCTCGAAGGACGTGGTCCGGCACGCGTTGGTGGGCCGGATCGTGGACGCCTATGCCAAGCACGAAGCCCGCCTCGAACGGGGCCAGAACGAGACCCGGTCACACCGGAACACCGAGCCGCACAGGAACAGGGAGCAGCGCCGCCGATGAGTATCGAGGTCGCCAACGAGTCGGGTGTGGAGGTCGACGAGGCAGAGCTCGTCGACGTGGCCGCGTTCGTGATCGCCCGGATGGACGTCCACCCGGCCGCCGAGTTGTCCATCACGCTCGTCGACAAGGACACCATGGCCGATCTCCACGTGACGTGGATGAACCTGCCCGGGCCGACCGACGTGATGAGCTTCCCGATGGACGAGCTCACCCCCGGCGGACGCCCGGACCTGCCCGAGCCGGGGCCCGCCATGCTCGGCGACATCGTGCTGTGCCCGGCGTTCGCCGCCGACCAGGCCGCCAGCTCCGGGCATCCGCTCGCGCACGAGCTGGCGCTGCTCACGGTCCACGGCTGCCTGCACCTGCTCGGTTATGACCACGCGGAGCCCGCGGAGGAGCGGGAGATGTTCGGGCTGCAGAACGAGCTCCTGGCCGAGTGGTACGACCATCGGGACGAACGCCCGGCGGGGGACGCCTGAGTCGTGGACGAGACGATCCTCGCGGCGGTCGGCGCCGTCCTGCTCATCCTCACCGCCGGTCTGTTCTCCGCTCTCGACGCCGCACTGAGCACCGTGTCGGTGGCGCGCGTGGAGGAGATGGCCAAGGAGGGCCGGTACGGGGCGGCGCGGTTGTCCACGATGCTGAAGCAGCGGCCCCGCTACATCAACGTGGCGGTGCTGGTCCACGTGCTGAGCCTGGTGGCGACCGCCGTGCTGTTCACCGTGGTGTTCAATGACGTCATCGACTCCGCGGCGTGGGCACTGGTGACCGCCGCGGCCGTGACCACGGTCGCGGCCTATGTGGTGGCCGGGGTCGGGCCGCGCACGCTCGGCCGTCAGCACGCCTACTCGATCGCACTGGGCTCGGCCGTACCCATGACGGTGGTGGGGATCGTCCTCGGGCCGGTCGCCCGGTTGCTGGTCGGCGTGGGTAACGCCGTCACCCCGGGTGGCGGCTTCCGCAACGGCCCGTTCGCCACAGAGATCGAGCTGCTCGAGATCGTGGACATGGCGCGGGAGCGCGGGGTAGTCGCGGATGACGAATCCCGCATGATCCAGTCCGTCTTCGAACTCGGCGACACCACGGCGCGGGAGGTCATGACGCCGCGCACGGAGATGGTGTGGATCGAGTCCGACAAGACCGTCGGCCAGGCCGCGCGCCTGACGGTCAAGTCCGGCTACTCGCGGATCCCGGTCGTGGACACCGAGAATTCCGACGACGTGGTGGGCGTGGTGTACCTGCGCGACATCGTGGCGCGCCTCGACGACCCGGACGGCCGGGCGGCACCGGTCGCCGAGGTCATGCGGCCGGCGGTGTTCGTGCCCGACGCCAAGCGGATCGACGACCTGCTCTCGGAGATGCAGCGCGACCACAACCACCTGGCGATCCTCGTCGACGAGTACGGCGGGACCGCCGGCCTGGTGTCCATCGAGGACATCCTCGAGGAGATCGTCGGCGAGATCGTCGACGAGTACGACACCACCGAGGTGCCTCCTGTAGAGGAGATCGGGGCCGGCCGGTACCGGCTGTCTGCGCGGCTGGGCCTGGACGAGGTGGCCGACCTGTTCGACATCGAGTTCCCGGGCGAGGTCACCGAGGAGGTCGAGACCCTCGGAGGGTTGCTCGCCCTGGAGCTCGGGCGCGTCCCGCTGCCGGGCGCACGCGTGGTCTGCACGGGACTCGACCTGCGCGCCGAGGGCGGGCACGACCGGCGGGGACGCGTGAAAGTGGTGACCGTGGTGGCCGAGCGCGCCGCCGTGGAGAAGACCGGTAGTGACGACGACGAGGAGAACAGATGAGCACGCCCGAGGGGTTCCGCAGTGGGTTCGTCAGTTTCGTCGGACGTCCCAACACCGGTAAATCGACGCTGACCAACGCGCTGGTGGGGGAGAAGATCGCGATCACCTCGTCGCGCCCCCAGACCACCCGTCACGCGATCCGCGGCATCGTGCACCGGGAGAACGCCCAGATCATCCTCGTGGACACCCCCGGCCTGCACCGGCCCCGCACCCTGCTGGGCGAGCGACTCAACGCGTTGGTGGAGGAGACCTTCTCCGACGTCGACCTGATCGGGATGTGCTTCCCCGCCGGTGAGCGGATCGGCCCCGGCGACAAGTGGATCCTCGAGCAGGTCCGCGCCCTGTGCCCCACGACGCCGGTGATGGGCCTGGTGACCAAGATCGACTCGGTCTCCAAGCAGAAGGTCATGGAGCAGCTCGTCGCCGTGTCGAAGTTCCTGGGCCCCGAGGCCGAGGTGGTCCCCGTGTCGGCGGTCTCGGGAGAGCAGGTCGACGTGGTGGCCGAGGTCATCGCCTCATTGCTGCCGGAGGGGCCGCAGTTCTATCCCGACGACATCATCACCGAGGAATCCGACGAGTCCCGGATGGCCGAGCTCATCCGTGAGGCGGCGCTCGAGGGCGTGCGTGACGAACTGCCACACTCGATCGCGGTGACCATCGAAGAGGTCCTGCCGCACGAGGGCCGCGACGACATGGTGGACGTGCACGCGACCGTGTACGTCGAGCGCCAGAGCCAGAAGGCGATCGTCCTGGGCCCGAAGGGCGCCCGCATGCGCGACGTCGGCACGCAGGCCCGCGCCGGGATCGAGAAGCTACTGGGCACCAGGGTCTATCTGGATCTGCACGTCAAGGTGCTCAAGGAGTGGCAGCGCGATCCCAAGATGTTGGGGCGGCTCGGCTTCTAGGCTCCGGCCGCCGCCAGTGGGATGATGAACCTTCGCGCGGACGCCGAGTGCCGCCACACCGATGCCGAGAGGAGACCGGGATGCATCCCTTCACCGACACCGGTCTCGTCGTGCGTACCTACGACCTCGGTGAGGCCGACCGGATCGTCACGCTGCTGACCGAGCAGCACGGACTGGTCCGCGCGGTCGCCCGGGCGGTGCGCCGCACCCGCTCACGCATGGGCGCGAGCCTCGAGCCGTTCGCCGTGGTGGAGGTGCAGATCGCGCCCGGCCGTGGCCGGAGTGGGCTGGGGACGGTCCGCCAGGCCTCGAGCCGGGAGTCCCTGGCCCGCCCGCTCGTGGCCGACTATCCCTCGTACACCTCCGGATGCGTGGTCCTGGAGACCGCGGAACGACTCGCAGGCGAGGAGGGGGCTCCGACCCCGCGGTTGCTCGGCCTCGCCGTCGGCGCCCTGCGCTCCCTCGCGGAGCAGCGACGTTCCCCGGGGCTGGTCGCCGACGCCTTCCTTCTGCGTGCCATGTCCGCCTCCGGCTGGGAGCCGGTCCTGGACTGCTGCGTGCGCTGCGGCGTGGTGGGGCCGCACCGGGCGTTCCACGTGCCCTCCGGCGGCACTGTGTGCGTGCACTGCCGGCCGCAGGGGTGTGCGATGCTCTCGCCCGGCGTCGCCGAGCATCTCGCGGCGCTGATGGCCGGGCAGTGGGAGGCCGTCGCGGTGTCCTCGCCCGCCGTCGTCCGGCAGGCCTCCGGGATCGCCGCGGCCCACCTCCAGTGGCATCTGGAGCGTGACCTGCGCAGCCTGCCCCTCGTCGACCGCGGCGCGGGACACTCCACGCCGCACGCGATCGCCCGTGACCACAGGGAGGAGTCCAGTGCCCGGACTGCCCAGATTTCGTAAGCGCTCCGCCACGGCGGGCACCACGGCGGCGGTCGCGGGGGAGCGCGCGGCCGTCCGGCCACCGACGCCGCACCCGTCCGGGGCCACGCCTCCCGCGATCCCCGCGGAGTTCGTGCCCGGCCACGTCGCGCTGGTCATGGACGGGAACGGTCGCTGGGCCCAGGAGCGCGGACTGCCACGCACCGAAGGGCACAAGCGGGGCGAGGCCGTCCTCATGGACGTGGTCCAGGGATGCATCGAGCTGGGGGTCCCGTACCTGTCCGCGTACGCCTTCTCCACCGAGAACTGGAAGCGCAGTCCCGAGGAGGTGCGCTTCCTCATGGGCTTCAACCGGGACGTGCTCCGGCGGCGCCGCGACGAGATGAACGCGCTCGGGGTGCGGGTCCGCTGGGCGGGACGACGCCCCCGACTGTGGAAGTCGGTCATCTCGGAACTCGAGGAGGCCGAGGAACTCACCCGGGACAACACGGTGATGACGCTGGCGATGTGCGTCAACTACGGTGGTCGCGCCGAGATCGTCGACGCCGCGCAGGCTTTCGCCCGACGGGTGGCGGCCGGTGAGATCTCGCCCGACGACCTCTCCGAGGACGACTTCGCGCAGTACCTGGACGAGCCGGACATGCCCGACGTGGACCTGTTCCTGCGGCCGTCCGGCGAACTGCGCACGTCGAACTTCCTGCTCTGGCAGAGCGCGTACGCCGAGTTCGTCTTCCAGGACACCCTGTTCCCGGACTTCGACCGGCGTGACCTGTGGGCCGCGTGCCTGGAGTACGCCGAGCGCGACCGGCGCTTCGGCGGCGTCACCCCACCCTGAGGCCCCGGCCGGCGTGGTCGCCCGGTGGTCGGCCCGGGTCGATCACGCCCGGCCCGGGCCGAACCGGGTCAACCGGCCCGGGCGGCGCACTCGGCGCAGAGGCCGAACAGTTCCACGGAGTGGGTGACGTCGGTGAACCCGTGGGCGAGGCCGGCGCTGCGCGCCCACATCTCGACCTTGGGTTCCTCGACCTCGACAGTGAAGCCGCATTCCCGGCACACCAGATGATGGTGGTGCGAATCCGAGCACTTCCGGAAGATCAGTTCGCCGGAGTCGGTGCGCAGCACGTCTACGGCGCCGGCATCGGCCATCGACTGCAACGTCCGGTACACGGTGGTCAGGCCGATCGCGTCGCCTTTGTCGCGCAGCTCCGCATGCAGGTCCTGGGCGGACCGGAATCCCTTGGACTCGTCGAGCAGGGCGGAGATCGCACTGCGTTGCCTTGTGGAGCGCACACCAATCGGTTTGTCGGGGGTGGTCACTGGAGATCATCCTTCCCCGGCGTGGTCGACCGCCGCCTCGACGATACTCAGCAGGTGCTCGTCGAGCAGTTCGTAGCGCATCTCGCGTCCCTGCCGGTGTGAGGAGACCACCCCGGAGGACTTGAGCACCTTCAGGTGCTGACTCACGAGCGGTTGGGTCACCCCCAGCGCGTCCACGAGTTCGTGCACGCAGCGGGGGCCGTCCTTCAGTTGGAGCACGATCGCGATTCGCAGCGGCGCGGACAGGGCCCGTAGCAGATCGCCCGCCGCCGACATCACCGGCGCGGACGGGAGCGGCACCGGGGCGGCGTGGAGCCCGGACTCGTGCACGTCCGCGACCGGCTCTCCGCCGGCCGTCCGCTGTGACCCGGGTGCCATCTTCTCCACTCTCCGGACTGGGCGACCGGCAGGTCGCAGCCGATGTCGTTTCGGGCAGGGGACCCCAGTATCCCAGACCCGGAGTCCGTACCGGATACCCTGGGGACAAGTGCCCGGGCGCCGGCCCGTGCCGAGGTGATCCACCCCGACACCTCCGCCAACCGACTCACCAAAGGGAGAACCCCCGACGTGGCAGCCTCAGCTTCCGTCATCGACACCGTCGTCAACCTCTGCAAGCGCCGGGGACTGGTGTACCAGAGCGGCGA
>NZ_JBSHMJ010000026.1:20964-55610 GCF_053645265.1 Dietzia sp. NPDC055343
CTACTCGGCCCGCACGATCGACTTCGAGTACAAGTTCGGCTTCCAGGGCAACGAGTGGGGCGAGCTCATGGGCATCGCCAACCGCACGGACTACGACCTGTCGCAGCACCAGAAGCACTCGGGGGAGGACCTGCAGTACTTCGACCAGGCCACCGGCGATAAGTACATCCCGTACGTCATCGAGCCCAGCTTCGGCCTGACCCGCTCGCTGATGGCGTTCCTGGTGGACGCCTACACCGAGGACGAGGCGCCCAACGCCAAGGGCGGCGTCGACACCCGGACCGTTCTCAAGCTCGACCGTCGCCTGTCGCCCTTCAAGGCCGCGGTGCTACCGCTGTCGCGTAACGCCGACCTGTCGCCCAAGGCGCGGGATCTGGCGGCGCAGCTGCGCAAGAACTGGAACGTGGACTTCGACGACGCGCAGGCCATCGGCCGCCGCTACCGACGCCACGACGAGATCGGCACCCCGTTTTGTATCACCGTGGACTTCGACACCCTCGAGGACCAGGCCGTGACCATCCGCGAGCGGGACACCATGGCGCAGGAGCGCGTCGCGATCGATCAGGTGGAGGGTTACCTCGCCCAGCGCCTCATCGGGTGCTGATGCAGCTTCCTGGCACACTGGTCGGGTGAGTAGAACCCGGTCCCCACGCAGCGCGGTGACCAGGGCCCTCGGATGGGTCGTGGTCATCGCGCTGCTGTCGTGCCTGATCATTCCCGGTTTCATCGCGTTCCGCGTCTGGTATGTGGCGCGCACTGACGACCGGACGCCGGCCGATGCGATCGTCGTGCTGGGTGCCGCGCAGTACAACGGCATCCCCACGCCTGTCTTCCAGGCGAGGCTGGAGCACGCGGCCACGCTCTTCGACGAGGGGGTGGCGCCGCAGATCATCACGGTCGGCGGAAGTCAGCCGGGTGATCTGTACACGGAGGCCGGATCGGGGCGCTCCTACCTGACCCAGCTGGGCGTCCCGCCCGAGGCGATCCTCGCCGTGGAGACCGGGACCAACACTGTCGGAAGCCTGGAGGCAGTCGCCCAGACGGTCCGGGACCAGGGCGGCGAATCGGTGGTCCTGGTCAGTGACCCCACCCACTCGTATCGGTCGCGGATGATGGCGCACGACGTGGGCCTCGACGCCTGGACCTCGCCGACGCGACACGGGCCCGCGGTGTGGACCAGGGAGAACCAGATCATGAGCATCATCCGGGAGACCGGGGCGGTGCTCTGGTATCAGTACCAGCGGCTCGCCGGGAGCAACGTGGACTTCCCCGACTAGGAGTGACGGCATGACGGGATACGCCTACAGCGAGGCGGACGCGGAACGCCGTGTCGACGAGCACTCTGGCCGGGCCCGGCCTTCGGCCAGTGAGCGCAGCCCCTTCGAACGGGATCGCGCGCGTGTCCTGCATTCGGCCGCGTTGCGGCGGCTGGCGGACAAGACGCAGGTCGTCGGGCCGGGCGACGGGGACACCCCGCGGACCCGCCTCACCCATTCGCTCGAGGTAGCGCAGATCTCCCGCAGCATTGCCGCGGGCCTGGGCTGCGATCCCGACCTCGCTGACCTGGCGGGGTTGAGCCACGACATCGGCCATCCGCCGTACGGGCACAACGGCGAACGGGCCCTGGACGAGGTGGCGCGCGGTTGTGGGGGTTACGAGGGCAACGCGCAGACCATCCGGATCCTGTCGCGTCTGGAACCCAAGGTGGTCGACGACCGCGGCACGGGGGTGGGGCTCAACCTCACCCGCGCGGCGCTGGACGCGGCGACCAAGTACCCGTGGTTGCCCCGCGAGGGCACCACCAAGTTCGGGGCCTACGCCGAGGACGCCGAGATACTGGAATGGGTCCGGCAGGGAGCCCCCGGTGACACCCGGTCGCTGGAGGCCCAGATCATGGATTTCTCCGACGACGTGGCCTACTCGGTCCACGATGTCGAGGACGCGATCGTCGCCGGACGGTTGGATCTGCGCTCGCTGTCCGACGCCTCGGAGGTCGCCGCGCTCGCGGAGATGGGGGCCACGGAATTCCGCGGCCCCGACGCCGATCAGTTGGAGCAGGCCGCCGAGCGACTCGGTGCGCTGGAGGTGGTCCGGGTCGTCCAGCCCTTCGACGAGAGTTTCCGGGGCATGGTGGCTCTCAAGGCGCTGACCAGCGAGTTGGTGGGACGCTTCGTCATGCCGGCCATCCGCTCCACCCGTGAGGTGCACGGAGCGGTGCCGCACGGCCGGTACAGCGCGGATCTGGAGGTGCCGGTGGAGGTCGAGGCCGAGGTGGTAATGCTCAAGACGATGGCCGTGCGCTACGTGATGAGCGACCCGGGCCACCGGGTCCGGCAGGACCGCCAACGCGACCGTATCCATCGGGTGGCCGAGTACCTGGCACACTCCGGTCACGCCGCACTCGACCCCGCGCTGCGACCGCTGTGGGACGCCGCCGTGGATGACGCCGCACGGACGCGGGTCATCGTCGACCAGATCGCGCTGTACACCGAGAGCAGACTCGAACGGATCGACCGGGCCAGCGCCGGCATTCAGGCGGCGTGGGGCTAACGGTTGTGGATCAGTGTCCGGGCCCGCGCGCGCTGGTCGGACGGTGCCAGCACGTCACAGAGTCGCCCCATGACCCAGGTGAACCGGTCCAGTGCGACCAGGGCCGCGGCCACGACCGCATCGCCCCCGTTGGACGACCGACCCGCGGCGGACTGAGCGGTCGGCTCGTCGCGGTCGGCGGCGGGCTCCGTCGGCCGCTCGATCCGGCGACGGGCCCTGTCGGCTGCGTCGCGGGCCGCGGCCACCGCGCCCTGTACCACGTCGTGTTCCCGTGCCAGCCCCTCGGCCGTGTCCGGGTGAGCGGCGCCGAGCATCACGATCTGCGCCAAACGCACCGACGACCGTGACGAGCGGTACATCAGGCTGATGGCCGAATCCACGCGGTCGCGCCCCGCGATGAGGAACGCCGTGGACATCGCCGAGATGGTCTGGTCGACATCGGCCTGGGCTGCCTCCACGGCATGGACCCGGTCGAGCATCGCGGTATCGCGATCGGGCGCGGCCACGAGGTCGGAGGCCTCCGCCATCAGCGTGTCGACGGCGTCGAAATAGGCGTCGATCTTCTGGACCAGAGCCGGCCGTGACGTCGCCGACAGGAGCAGGTATGCGCACAGGACGCCGATTCCGGCTCCCGCGACGGTCTCCTCGAGTCGCACCTCCATGAGATGGCCGTCCAGCACGCCGAGGACGGCGTAGAGCGATATGAGCAGGACCGTGACGAAGAACGACAGGTACATGTAGTTGAGCGGGCCGAAGTAGATCATCCCCATGACGCACAGCAGGCAGATCGCCAGGAGAACGACTTTGACGTCGTGGGCCAGGTAGGTCACAGCTATCCCCACGGCCAGTCCGAGCACCGTGCCGATGATCCGTCGGTAGGCGCGGGTGAGAATCCCGCTCCGGGTGGTGGTGCTGAAGAACACCAGGAATGCGGTGAGGACCGCCCAGTACCACCGCGATGCGGAGATCGCCTCACCGACCGCCGAGGCGATCGCGGTGGCGGTCATGGCCTGGATCGCGAGTCGGCTCGTGGGAGCCCACTGCCGCCACGGCGTCCACCGGATGCGGCGGCGACCGTCAGAGGACCCGGCACGAGGAGTCCCGGGGGCGGGATGGTCCGGCACCGTGGAAGGGGTGACCGCCGATGTCGCCTGTCCGGCGAGCAGCCGGGCGGGAGGTCGGCGGTGCAGTTCCACGGTCCGTAGGTGTGCGTGGGCGAGCACGCACTCGGCGAGCCGGTAGGTGGATGGCGCGTCGGCGGTCCGGCTCTCGTCGCCGACCACGCCCTCCGCCCACGAGGTGGCCTGGTCGAGTTGCGCACGGGAGACGTGGTCGTCGAGGGCGACGAGTGCCTGGGCGATGGCGTGCCGACGGTCGGCGGAATCCCGGTGGTGCGCGTCGGTGTCCTCGGACAGCTCGAGGCAGGCCTCATCGGTGTTGACACACGCGTCGAGGACGTGGACGGCCAGTTTCTCGTGGTCCCAGCCCGTGTAGTTGGCGGTACGGAAGCTCTGCTGCCACGCCGTGATCGCGCGCCACATTGAGTCGACCCGGGCGAGGCGGGCCTGCAGTGCGTGTGGACGAGCAGGCGAGGTGGCGGCCTCGATCGCCGCGGCAGAGGCGACCCGCAGCTCGCCGAGCAGTACCCCGAGCTCGCGCTCGGGGTGCCGGCGTGCCCAGAGGATCAGCTGTACCACCAGCTGCGACGCAACTGCTCCGGCCGCGATCAGGCAGAACGCCGGTAGCTCCGCCATGGTGGGGCGCATCAGCAGTGTGAAGAAGCACGCGAAGAAGCTGAGTGTGCCGATCGTGGTCGCCCGCGGCCCGAATCGCCTGACCCACACGGCGACGCCGGAGATCAGGACGAACACGGCGAGCTGGAGCACGCGCTGGGAGGACAGGGACACGGCCACCAGCGGTACGGCCACGGCCGTGGGGACGAGGAGGGCGGTGGTCACCACCCGGGCCCGTGCCGTCGAGTCCTTGACGAAGAGCCCGGACATCATGGACAGGAACACCGAGATGGTCAGCATACCGGTCTCGACGTGTAGGAAGTGCACGACTGCGTATCCCCACAGTAGGCTCCCGAGGATTCCCGCGACCACGGAGATCATCTTGCGCAGTCTCTCCCGGGCCGGGTCGCGCGCCTCGAGCGCATGCAGAGTTCTGGCGATCACACCCTGCATGGTTATCCGACCGCCTGAGAGAGCGCATCGACGAGGCGGTCCACCTCGAGCGAATCCATGGTGGCGCCGGGGGTGAATCCGGTTCGCACGACCACGAGGTCGGCCGAGGGGACCACCACCACGTACTGCCCGTCATGCCCGGAGGCCCAGTACGCGTCCTCCGGCATATCCATCCGCGGTGGCGTCCCGTCTCCGGCGACGTTCACCCACCACTGGGCGCCGTACGGCTCGGTCTCACCCTCGGCCGGGACGACGGTCGTCGAGTACTCCATCCAGCCCTCGGGCAGCAGCCTGTCGCCGTTCACCACGCCGTCGTCCAGCGCGAACTGGCCGAAGCGGGCGAAATCCCTGGGCGTGGCCCACAGGTATGAGCTGCAGACGGAGTGGCCGGAGGCGTCGGCCTCGAGCACGGCGCTGCGCATCCCCAGGGGCCGGAAGAGCAGTTCCTCGGCCATCCCGGGGCCCATGCCCGTGCGTTCGTGCAGGAGGTCGCAGATCAGGTTGGTGGTACCGGAGGAGTATTGGCGGTAGGTGCCCGGTTCGTGGGCGAGCGGCTGAGAGGCGGCGAACGCGGCCATGTCGGGCGCGTCGAAGAGCATCTGGGTGATGGGGGTGCCGAGGTCGTATTCCTCGTCCCATTCCAGGCCCGAGGTCATGCGCATCAGGTCGTCCAGCGAGATCTGTGCGCGCTCGTCGGTCCATTCGGGGCGCAGCCCGGTCCCGTCCGGGTCGAGGTCGGCGTCCGGGTGCTCGAGTCGGGCGCGTCCGACGAGTGTGGAGGCCACACTCTTGCCCATGGACCAGCCGAGCTGCCGGGTGTCGGCGTCGAACCCGTCCGCGTACCGCTCGCCGATGATCCGGCCGTCGTGGACCACCACGAGACCCCGCGTTCCCTCCTGCGCGGCGGCCTCGTCGAGTGCGGTCTCGACGTCGGCCCGGGACTCCTCGCCCACGGGGAGATCGATACCCTCGGGGCCCGGTGCGACGAGCTCCGGGGGAGGTGCGGACTGCTGCGATCCGGCGACACGGTCACCGAGTGCGCATCCGTACTCCGAGACGTACGCCGTCTGCCGGAATGCCACGCCCAGGACCGAGACGGCGGCCGTGCCCTCCTCCTCGTCGACATCGGTCCGCAGGTACGGCACCAACGGGTTGGGAGGCAGGTCCGTCTCCGGGTCGGCGCGCCCGGTGAGGAAGGTGACGGCGCACGCGTTGTGCGCGGCGTACCCGGTGCCGGTGCGCAGCATCGGTCGGTAGATGGATCCGACGACGACGAGAGCAGCCGCGACCACCACGATCACGACCAGAAGCGAAAGCAGAGCGATGCGTCGGCGCGTCATCGTCAGAATCGCCCGCCCGCGCCACCGAAGCCGCCGCCTCCGCCGCCACCGAACCCACCGCCGCCGAACCCGCCACCGAAGCCACCGCGGCTTCGGCCGAAGCTCGATCCGCCGCCGCGCGCCATGCCCTGGATCAGGGCGCCGGCGATCATCCCGCCGACCATCGCGCCGGTGTTGGATCCGCCGCGACCCCCTCGAGGGCCGCGGCCGTACGGTCCGCTGCCGTACTGGGGGCGGGAGGCGTCGGACTGCGCCAGGCGGAGTGCCTCCCGGGCCAGTGACAGTGCGCGATCGGCGGCGGGGAACGCGGCCGGGCCCGCGGTCGCCTCGGCCGTGGCCAGGGCGTCCTTGGCCCCGGCGAGTCGGGTGCGTGCGGCCTGTCCGATCACGGCCGATCGGCTACCGATGAAGTCGTCGGCCTCGCGGACGGCGCCCCGGGCGCGGGTGAGCGCGGCCTGGCGGGCGGCTCGGGCGCGACCGGCGGCCTCGGCCTCGTGGCCTGCGGCGGCCAAGGCCTCGTCGAGGTTCCGGTCCACGTCGATGAGCCGGGAGAAGTTGCCCAGCGGGTCCGACTGGCCCTGCGCGCGCGCCTGATCAGCCGCCGCCCGCGCTGTCGTCGCGACCGTCGAGAGAGTGCGGCTGGTGGCATCGCTGACATCGGTGGAGGCCAGCAGACGGCCGGCGATCGCCAGCTCCTCGTCGACCTCGGCGATCAGTGCGGGCAGGTCCCGGCGCGCGGTGACGATGTCGTCGGCCGCGTGGTCCACGCCGTCGACGAGCTTCTCGGCTTGCGTCAGCTCGCCCTCGGCGGTGGTGATGGCGTCCACTGCCTCGGCCTGCTCGCCCACCGGGCGGGCCAGCGCCTCGCGGGCGCGGGCGGTATCGGCATCGGCCGCGTCGAGCATCTGTTCGGCCAACGACAGGTTGTCGGTGATCGAGGACAGGACCGTCGGCGGGAACTGCTGCCGCAGGCTCTCCATCGACTTCTCGGCCTCGGGGATCCGGGCACGCAGGCTGATCGCCCGTCGGGTGAGGGCGTCGACCGAGGCGGCGCCGTTGATGAGAAGGTCACGCATGTCGGAGAACGCCTTGGCCTGACCCTCGAGTCCTCGCTCCGCGCGTTCGGCGCGGGCGGCCACCTCGAGCAGCATGCTCCTGCGCTGGTCGGGGGTCTCGGGGATGTCGTCGTCGAGGCGCTGGATCAACGCGTGCGCCGCGTTGACCTCGGCGTGGGCGGTGTCCAGGGCCGAGCGGAACGGCCGGGTCCGCAGCTCGCCGAACTCCCCGGCCGCCGTCTTCAGTGCCGTCGCGGACGCCTCCACCGCCTGGTCCGCGTCGACGAGGCCTGCGCGGGCGCGGGCGTCGAGCACCTCCACGGGCAGGGCGGACATCCTGGCCGTGTCGTCGCCGGCGATGTCGCGGGCGTCCTCGATCTGCCTGGCGGTCTTCGCGGCGCGGCGTCGGCGGCTGAACAGCACCAGTCCCACCACGAGCGCGATGATCACGGCGATCCCGATCAGCATCGCCACGGGGGAGACCTCGGACCCGGATCCCTGCCGCTCCAGTCCGTCGGCGGCGCCGATCGCCGCGCCGGCCCAGTCCCGGACCGCCAGGTGCGGTTCGATGTCTTGTGCAGCGATCTGGTCGGTGGCCCGGGCGTCGAGAGCGCCGTACTCGAACCAGTAAGCGCGTTCGTCGACCGCCACCACGAGCATCGCGTCCCTCGTTCCGAACTGCGAGAGCCGGTGGGTCTGCTCGGCCCATGTCTGCGGGCGCATGCCGTCGAAGGTGTCCACATAGGCCACCCAGAGCTTGATGGAGTCCGTCGATTGCAGCTCCGAGATCCGGGTCTCGACCTCTCCTGTACGGGCACCCAGGACGCCTGCGGAATCAGTGACCCGTTCCTGGAGTCGCAACGGCTGGTCGGCCATGGCGCCCGGCGCGGCCCAGAGCATCGAGGTCGCGAGAAACGCGACGACCAGCGCCAGTGCCGCGGTGAACCGGGTCCGGCGCGTCCCGATGGCGGCCGGCGAGGGGAGGGTGACGATCATGGGCCCAGCGTATCGGCCCGGCATCGGCGGCAGGCGCGGTCCGGCACGGGCCGCTACTCTGGGCGTCATGGCAGGGCGGATTCCGGAGCAGGACATCGCCGCGATCCGCGAGCGCACCCGTATCGAGGAGATCGTCGGCGAGTACGTCGCGCTCAAACCAGGCGGCGCGGACTCGATGAAGGGCCTGTCGCCGTTCAAGGATGAGAAAACCCCGTCGTTCCACGTACGCCCGCAGCACGGTTACTTCCACTGCTTCTCCACCGGCGAGGGCGGGGATGTCTTCGCCTTCCTCATGAAGATGGAGCACATCGGGTTCGTCGAGGCCGTCGAGCAGCTGGCGGACAGGATCGGCTACCGCATCACCTACGAGGGCGGCGGGCAGGTGGTCCAGCGTGATCGCGGGACGCGCTCCCGGCTCGCGCAGGCCAACGCGGCGGCCCAGAAGTTCTATGCCGAGCGCCTGCGGGAGGACGCGGAGGCGCAGATCGCGCGGGACTTCCTCACCGAGCGCGGCTTCGACATGGGTCAGGCCGAGCACTTCGGGTGCGGGTACGCACCGGCGGGCTGGGACACCATGAGCAAGCACCTCATGCGCCAGGGCTTCGAGGCCTCCGAGCTCGAGGCGGCCGGTCTGTCCAAGACCAGCTCGCGTGGCACGCTCATCGACCGCTTCCATCGCCGGCTGTTGTGGCCGATCCGGAACCTGGCGGGCGAGGTGATCGGCTTCGGTGCCCGCAAGCTCTTCGAGGACGACAAGCTGGGCAAGTACATGAACACGCCCGAGACGATGCTGTACAAGAAGTCGCAGGTGCTGTTCGGACTGGACCTGGCCAAGCGTGACATCGCCTCGCAGCGCCGGGCCGTGGTGGTCGAGGGCTATACGGATGTCATGGCCATGCACGCGGCCGGGGTCACCACGGCGGTGGCCGCGTGTGGCACCGCGTTCGGCGAGGATCATCTGTCGACGCTGCGACGGCTGATGCTGGACGACAATTACTTCCGCGGCGAGATCGTCTACACCTTCGACGGCGACGAGGCCGGCAAGAAGGCGGCACTGCGCGCGTTCGCCGGCGACCAGCAGTTCTCGGGCCGCACATTCGTCGCGGTGGCCCCGCCGGGCCAGGATCCGTGCGACATCCGCCAGAACCGCGGGGACGCGGCGGTGCGTGACCTGGTCTCCTCGCGGGTGCCGATGTTCGAGTTCGCGATCCGTTCGATGCTCGAGGAGCATGATCTCGACCACGCCGAGGGGCGCGTGGAGGCGTTGCGCCGCACGGTGCCGGTGGTGGCCGACATCCGCGATTCGTCGCTGCGGGACGAGTACGCGCGCCAGCTCGCCGGCTGGGTGGGATGGGACGATCCGTCGCTGGTCGTGCGGCGGGTCCGCGAGGAGTCGCGCAAGAAGGGGCGCTCCCGTCCGTCGGGCCCGGGCGGACGCCGCCGCGCGCCGGGTGGCCCCGGTGGGGGCGCCCGGCCCGGCTGGGATCGTGCGGGGGGTGAGAAGCGGGGGTACGACGACGAGACGGCGGCAGATGCGCAGCGGTCACCCGAGGCCCGGCCCGGTGTCCCGCTGCCCGCTCCTGCGGATCCGGTGCTCTGGCCGCAACGCGAGGCGATCAAGGCGGCCCTGCAGTACCCGGGTCTGGCGGGTCCGTTGTTCGACTCGTTGCCGCAGGAGTGCTATACGCATCCGGCGTATTCTGCGATCGCCGGAGCGCTCGCCGGGGCCGGGGGGTGTGTGGCCGGCAAGAGCGGCGCGAACTGGGTCAGCGAGGTCTCCGGGGGACTGAAGGACGAGGGGCTGAGTCGTCTGGTCGGCGCGCTGGCGGTGGAGACACTGCGCGCATCCGAGGAGGCGATGCCCCGTTACATCTCGGGCGTGCTGGCGCGGCTGCAGGAGGTGTGGGTGTCCGGGCAGATCGCGGATCTCAAGTCCCGGGTGCAGCGGATGAGCCCCGCCGAGGACCCGGAGGGTTACTCCGCGCTGTTCGGAGATCTGGTGGCCCTGGAGGAATACCGACGTGGCCTGCTGGAGCAGGCGGTCGGGGCCACTCCGGACATTGCCTGACCAGGCGATTTGGTTCGTCACGGCGGGCGCACTAAGGTAAGTTCTCGGTATCCGGCACGAGCGCCGGAAGCCGCAGACAATCCCCCATAGCTCAATTGGCAGAGCATTCGACTGTTAATCGAAGGGTTATTGGTTCGAGTCCAATTGGGGGAGCACCAGACCAGGCCAGAGGCGATCCGCCCTGGCCTGGTCCGCATTTCGATATTGATGGTCGGTACTTCCCGCAGGATCCCGGGCTGTGTGAGTCAGCCGGGCTGTAGTGTGCGGCGGTCGCCGAGGGTGAAGTCCACGCGGAGCACCCGGGAATTGATCTGCCACCCCTCGGACGTCCGGGTCCACTCGTCTGTGTATTCGCCGAAGCACTCGTACGACAGTCCGGCTTGCTCGCCTGTCCCGGCATGGTAGACGCGGACGTACGTCCGGCTCCTCGCGTGGTCCTCGTCGTCGCCGGCGAGCTCAACCCGGTGGTTGCCCAGGAGGTGTTGTGACGGACCGCATCCTCCGAGGTGCTGCCGCACTCCCGTGATGATTTCCTGCCGGCCGGTCGACCCGTATCCGGTCGCGGATTCGGTGAACAACTCGCCGAGCGCGTGCCAGTCGCGTGTGTCGAGCGCGGAGGCGACGTCCGACAGGCGCTCGATGATCTGGTCTCTGTCAGTGGTCATCATCCATGTGTATCAGCAGGGTCCCGGCAAGTTTCTGTGCTTTCGCAATTCGGGCCACACAGCTCTGCCGGAGGCGGCGGGGCCGCACTCGTCCCGTTCGCTACGCTGAGCACCGGCTCGAACGACGGAGGACAGACAGCGCATGACCACGCAGATTCGGATCGGTATCGCCGGCTACGGCAACCTCGGCCGCGGTGTGGAGGCCGCGCTTGCACAGAACCCCGACATGTCGCTCGTGGGTGTGTTCACCCGCCGCGCGCCGGAGGACGTGGCGACGCTGAGCCCGGAGACCCCGGTGTTCGCGTACGACGCGCTGTCGACCGACGCCGCACAGATCGATGTGCTCATCCTCTGTGGAGGATCCAAGGACGATCTGCCGGTGCAGTCCCCCGAGCTGGCGGCGCGGTTCAACATCGTGGACAGCTTCGACACGCACGCCCGGATCCCCGAGCATTTCGCCGCGGTGGACGCGTCCGCCCGCGTGGCCGGGACCACCGCGTTGATCTCCGCCGGGTGGGATCCCGGGATGCTCTCGATCAACCGCATCCTCGGCGAGGCCCTGCTGCCCGAGGGCGACACCTACACCTTCTGGGGCCGCGGCCTGAGTCAGGGCCACTCGGACGCCGTCCGGCGCGTACCCGGGGTCGCCGGCGGTGTGCAGTACACCCTGCCCAGCGAGACCGCGATCGCCTCTGTGCGGGCCGGCGAGCGTCCGGAGCTCGCCACCCGTGACAAGCACGTTCGCGAGTGCTTCGTGGTGCTCGAGGACGGCGCGGACGCCGCCGCGGTCCGCGAGGCGATCGTGACGATGCCGAACTACTTCGCCGACTACGACACGTCGGTCACCTTCATCACCGCCGAGGAGCTCGCCCGCGACCACGGCGCCATGCCGCACGGCGGGTTCGTCCTCCGCTCCGGGGTGACAGGGCAGGGCAACACCCAGGGCGTCGAGTACCGGCTCACCCTCGGCAGCAACCCCGAGTTCACCGCCAGCGTCCTGGTGGCCTACTCGCGGGCGGTGTACCGGCTCCACCGAGGTGGCCAGGTGGGCGCGGTCACCGTGTTCGACATCGCCCCCGGCCTGCTCTCGCCCAAGACCCCCGAGCAGCTGCGCGCAGACGACCTGTAACGGCGCGCGCGTGGCCCGCGGGCCGCAGGTTCACACGCGGGGGACGGCCCGGTCGCTGGCTACGCTGTGACCATGACAGATGTCGACATCTCGTTGTCCACCGGACGCGTACGAGGGATCGTGCGGGACGGGGTCGCCCGCTTCCTCGGCATCCCCTACGCCGAGGACCCCGTCGGCGAACGGCGATTCGCCGCGCCGATTCCGCGTTCGGCGTGGCAGGACACGCGCGATGCGACCCGACCGGCCGCGACCGCACAGCGGCTGCGGTTCGACCCGGATCCGGCGATCCCCGAGCCGATAGTCGCAGGCACGGACGTGCTGCACGTCGACGTCTGGGCCCCCGCCGAGGGGGCGGGCCATCCGGTGATGGTGTGGATCCACGGCGGCGGCTGGGAGTCGGGTTCCTCGAACCAGCCGTGGTTCGACGGGGCGGCATTCGCGCGCCACGGCGTCGTCGTGGTGTCGGTCGGATATCGCCTCGGGGTCGAGGGGTTCACCTCGTTCCCCGATGCGCCGGACAACCGGGGCATGCTCGACTGGATCGCCGCCCTCGAGTGGGTCCGGAGCGAGATCTCCGCGTTCGGCGGGGATCCCCACCGCGTCACCGTCGCCGGACAGTCCGCCGGCGGGGGAGCGGTGTTGTGTCTGCTCGGATCCCCGGCCGCCGCCGGACTGTTCCAGCGCGCTATCGCGGCGTCACCGGCCGTCCTCCGGGCACCGTCCACTGCCGCGCCAGAGGGTGTCACCGCGGCGTCGTTGGCCGCAGGGGGCAGGGGAGCGGTCGATGAGTTCCATCGCCGGATGCGCAAGGAGAATCAGTTCACGCTGCCGTTCCGGCCGGTGGTCGGCGACGAGTTGTTGCCGGCCCCGCCGTTAGAGGCGGTCGCCGGAGGGCGGGCGAGCGAGGTCCCGCTGATGATCGGTTCCACCGCCACCGAGTTCGAAGCGATTGCCGACAGGCTGCCCGGGCCCGCGTTGGTGCCGGGCGCCGCCCTCATCGCGCTGTCCCAGCAGATCCCGAGGGCGGGGCTGCGTGCGCTGGCCCGCCAGTCCAACGGGCGGTCGTTGCGGCGCAGCGTCGGCGCGGTGATCGATGCGGCCGCCATCCACTCCACGGTCGCCCGCGCTGCCGAGACACGACTCGCGGCCGGCGATCCCACGTGGGTGTACGACTTCTGCTGGGCGGACGGCAACGGCCCGCGGCACTGCGCGGACCTGCCGTTCTTCTGGGGCTCGCCTGATGCGGAGAACGTCGAACGCTATCTGGGTGCCCCGGCCCCGGGGGCGCTGGTCACTGCCATGCACCAATCGTGGGTCCGCTTCGTCACCGATGGTGATCCCGGGTTCGCCGCGTATGAGGCGACCCGGCGCGCGGTCATGTCCTGGGACACCCCGCAGTCCGTCGTCGAGGACGGACTCTCCGCGGTACGGCAGGTCTGGTGGCCGGAGGAGGCACGGTAGCGGCTTGCTAGGATTGCCCGGCGCGCGTCGGGCAGATCCTCGCCGCGCGTATCGGGGGCTATAGCTCAGTTGGTTAGAGCCGCGGACTCATAATCCGCTGGTCGCGGGTTCGAGCCCCGCTGGCCCCACCTCAGGGCACCGCCGGCGGACGTCGAGCGGGCGTCGCCTCGTTCAGTAGGCCAGCCCCATGCGCAGCGCGCCGACCGCCTGGGCCAGTGCTTCACGGGCGACCGGGCTGGCGCCCACGCCGTTGACGAACGGGTGCACCAGCGAGGCGTGCCGCCGCAGCGACACCGCGACGCCGGCGTCGGACATCCTGCGGGCATACGCCTCGCCCTCATCGCGCAACGGATCGAAGCCGCCGGTGGCCACGTGCGCCGGGGGCAGCCTCGAGAAGTCCCTCGCCAGCAGCGGGGAGGCACGCGGGTCGGTGCGGTCGTCGTCGGATCGGATGTAGGTCTTCTCGTACCAGTCCATTGTCGCCTTCGTGAGGTAGAAGCCCTCACGGAACGTCTCGTACGACGCGGTCCGGGTGGACATGTCGGTGGCGGGGACGAACAACAACTGGAAGGCGGGCATCGTCTCGCCGGCGTCGCGGGTCTGTTGACACACGACCGCCGCGAGGTTACCGCCGGCGCTGTCACCGCCCACCGCGATGCGGGAGGCGTCCACACCGAGCTCTGCGGCGTTGTCGCGGACGTACCGGAACGCCGCGAGGGTGTCCTCTACAGCCGTCGGGAACTGGAATTCGGGAGCGAGCCGGTAGTCCACGCTGAGGACCTTCAGGCCGCCCTCCCGGGCGAGGTAGCGGCACGTGGCGTCGTGCGAGTCGACGCTCCCGAGCGTCCACCCGCCACCGTGGAAGTAGATCAGCACCGGCTGCGGCTCGTCGGTGTCCACGGGCGCGTAGAGGCGGGCGGGCAGGTCGGCGCGTGCGGGATCGTCACCGGCGAGCGGAAGGATGATGTCCTTGACGACGGCGAGGTCGATCCGGTCGCCGGAAGCGGTGAACGCCGAGCGTTCGACCGTCTCCCGCGCCTCCTCGAGTGCGAGATCCTCGTACTCGCCCCCGGCCATCAGGGAGATTACCCTGAGGCCGGCCTGGAAGTGCGGGTCCAGGGTCTGGCCGTCGACCTGACGCGGCGAGCCCGCGATCGCCCGGATCAGCCCACCCGGTAGGCGCCCCGCCGTCGTCATGGCGGCCTTCACGAGCCGGTCTGCGAGCGTCGGAACGAAGGCCCGGTGGCCGGACATCGGAGAGTTCATTGCCATATTGTGGCGTGTAACCGTCCGCCTGTGGTGGGTATCCGACGGCCGGACGACGGTAGCCGACGAAGGGGCTGGTCATGCGTCCAGAAACCGACGACGTCATCCGGATCGAGGGCCTGGTCAAGGCGTTCGGCAGGGCTCGGGCGCTCGACGGGCTCGACCTGGACGTGAGCCGCGGCGAGGTCCACGGATTCCTCGGTCCCAACGGGTCGGGGAAGTCCACCACCATCCGGATCGTGCTCGGGCTCATGCGTGCGGACTCCGGACGGGTCACCCTGTTCGGCGCGGACCCGTGGCGCGACGCGGTCGACCTCCACAGCCGCCTGGCCTACGTCCCGGGCGACGTCACGCTCTGGCCGCGGCTGACCGGCGGGCAGAGTATCGACCTGCTCGGCAGGGCGCTGGGCGGCCTCGAGCAGGGGCGTCGCGACGGACTGATCGAGCGGTTCCGACTGGACCCGACCAAGCGCACCCGCGACTACTCCAAGGGCAACCGGCAGAAGGTCTCCCTGATCGCCGCGTTCGCCTCTGATCCCGAGCTACTCGTACTGGACGAGCCGACATCCGGGCTGGACCCGCTGATGGAGCAGGTGTTCCAGGAGTGCGTGCGGGACGCGGTCGCCCGCGGCACCACGGTATTGCTGTCGAGCCACATCATGGGTGAGGTCGAGGCGCTCGCCGACCGCGTCAGCATCATCCGCGACGGCCGCACGGTCAGCTCGGGGACACTCGCGGAACTGCGACGGCACACCACCACCGAGGTGCACGCGATCACCGACAGGAGGCCCGACGGGCTCGACAGAATCGGCGACGTCGTGGACGGTGGCGTGGACGGGTTGCGGGTCACGGAAGTCGACGGTCGGTTCGAGGTCCGCTGCCACGTGCCGGCCGCTCTGCTCGGAGAGGTGACAGGGGTTCTGCACGACGCCGGGATCCACACCCTCACCGCGACCCCGCCGAGCCTCGACGATCTCTTCCTGGACGCCTATTCGGGAGCGCGGGCGTGACCTCGCCGCTGGCCGGCACGGGACTGCTCGCCCGGGTCGCGCTGCGCACGGGCTGGCGACCCGCAGCCGCGTGGGTGATCGGACTATCCGTCCTGTTCCTGGCCACCGGCGTGTCGATCGCGTCGCTGTATGACACCCCGGCCAAGCGAGCCACGTACTCGGCCTCGCTCGGCGACACGATGGTGATGTTCACCGGCCGCGTAGCCGGACTCGACACCCTCGGTGGGATCGTCATGAACGAGTTCGCGTCGCTCGTCTCGTTCGGCATCCCGATCATGGCGATCGCTCTCACCGTCGGCGTGACGAGGAGGGAAGAGGAGTCCGGACGCTCCGAGCTGATGCTGTCGGCCAGGGTGGCCAGACTCGCCCCGGTCACTGCCGCCCTCGTCGTCGTCGTCGGGATCTTCCTCCTCCTCGGGCTGGCACTGTGGGCGGCCACATTCGCGCTCGACATCGACCGCACCGGCGCGGTGCTCTACGTCGCCTCCATCGCGGCCACAGGAGGGGTCTACGCCGCCGGCGCCGCCGTCCTGGCCCAGGTGTTCGCCCACAGTCGGACCGTCTGGGCGGTGGGATTGGCCATCGCCGGGCTCACGCTGGTCACGCGCGGGATCGGCGAAACCCGGGGCACCGCACTCGGCTGGGCCTCCCCTCTCGGCTGGCACACCCTGGTCCGGCCCTTCGGCGACCCCTCCGTGGGGCCGCTGCTGCTGTCCGTCGCGGTGGCCGGCTCGCTCGGGGCGCTCGCGGTGTGGCTCGCCGGTCGGCGGGACGTCGGCGAGGGCATGATCCCGACCGGTTCGGGCCCCGCCCACGCGAGCCGGTGGCGCGCGTCCCGCACGGGCGCGGCGGTGCACCAGCACCTCGGCGCGCTGATCGGCTGGACGGTCGGCGTGGTGGCACTGATGGGGCTGTACGGCAGCCTGATGACCGTGGTGGTCGACGCGATCGAATCCAACCCGGATCTCGCCGTTTTTCTCGGAGGCTCGGGCGCGGTGGTGGATTCGGTGGTCCGGATGCTCGTCGCGTTCACCGGTTTCCTCGGGGCCGGGTTCGTGCTGCAGACGCTCGGAGGACTTCGCGGCGAGGAGACGTCCGCGCGACTCGAGGTGGAACTGGCCGGCGAGCGTACGCGCCTGTCCTGGCTGGCCGGGCACGCGGTGGTGGCGGCCGTGGGCGCGACCGTGGTGGTCGCGGCCGGCTCGCTCGCCTTCGCGGCGACTACTGCGGCCGCGCTCGACGACCCCGGGACGTTCGGCTCGATCGTCGGTGCGGGGCTGTGGCAGCTGCCGGCCGTGCTGGCGTTCGCGGCACTGTCCGTGGGACTGTTCGGCCTCGCACCGCGACTGCAGACCCTGGCGTGGGTGGTGTTCGTCGTCGCCGTCGTCGTCACCTTCATGGGACCCACGCTCCGACTCACCGACGCCCAGATGCGGTTCTCCCCGTTCGGGGCGGTGGGCACCCCGCCCGCCGGCCCCGTCGACACGGCGGGGGTCGTGGTGCTGCTCGCGGTGACGGCTGTGCTCGTGACCGCGGGACTCGTGGGCTTCCGGCGTCGGGACGTGCCCCGGACCTGACAGACTGGCGGGCAGGACCGAACCACACACGCACCACGGAGGAACCGATGTCGCACGACCTGCTCGAGAAGGCGCTCGCTACCGTCGAGGACTGGCCGGTGGATAACGTCTCGGCGGCGGTCGTCGGCCCCGACGGTGCGGTGACGACCCACGGCGACCGGTCCCGCGTGTACCGGCTGGCGTCGGTGACCAAACCGATCGTGGCCCTCGCGGCGCTCCTCGCCGTCGAGGAAGAGGCCATCTCCCTGGACGATCCGGCCGGGCCGGAGGGCTCGACCGTGCGGCACCTGCTCGCCCACGCCTCGGGCCTGGACTTCGCCGACCGCGACAAGGTCCGCACCGCGCCGGGGGAGCGACGAATCTACTCCTCCGCGGGTTTCGAGGTGCTCGCCGACCACATCGCGGAGGCCACGGGCATCGCGTTTCCGGAGTATCTGGACGAGGCCGTGTGCCAGCCGCTCGGCATGACCTCCACGGTCCTCGAGGGCTCGGCCGGGCACGGCGCGTCGGGCAGTCTGGCCGATCTCGTGGCGTTCGCGCGTGAGCTCGTTGCGCCCCGGCTGCTCGCGGCAGCGACCCTCGAGGAGGCGGTGAGTGAGCAGTTCCGCGGACTCGACGGGCTCGTGCCCGGGTACGGCATGCACAAGCCGTGCGAATGGGGGTTGGGCTTCGAGCTGCGCGGCGCCAAGCATCCGCACTGGACCGGGCAGCACAACTCGCCGGCGACGTTCGGTCACTTCGGTCAGTCCGGGACGCTGCTGTGGGTCCAGCCGGAGATCGACACGGCGCTGGTCGTGCTCACCGACCGGGACTTCGGGGACTGGGCCAAGCCGCTGTGGCCCGAGTTGTCCGATCGCGTTGTGGACGCCGCCACTGCGCGGGCGAGTCAGACGGACGCGCTCCGGGGCTGAAGCGCCGGGGCATCTGACGCGACTCGCGGGCGTCGCACGGTTTCTGGTGGAGAGTTCGCGACACGCCGCGGCGTGGTCGGATCACCGGAATCACGGTGCTGTAACTTTGCTGAGAATCCAGAAGTGTCACTGGTGTAAGACGATCACTTGGGGCACAGTGGTGAACAACAACAACACACGCAACATCATTCACACGATTTCATGAGGTCGTTGGGGAAGACGTCCCTCAGTGAGTCGGGAGTGAAGTGATGTCTGACCTTAACCATTTCGCGGATACGACGACCGGCGTGGTGTTCATCCATGCCGCGCCGACCGCGTTGTGTCCTCACGTCGAGTGGGCTCTCGCGAGCATTCTCGACGCGTCGTCGGCCATGCGCTGGGAAGACCAGCCGGCCCAGCCCGGTGCCCGTAAGGCCATCGTGGACTGGATCGGCCCGGTCGGCACCGGCGCGCGCCTCGCTGACGCGTTGGCAAAGTGGTCCATGTTGGCCTTCGAGGTCACCGAGGACCCGAGCGACCTCGTCGACGGCGAACGCTTCTCGCACACGCCCGAGTTGGGCATGTGGCGCGGGCAGACAGGCGCGAGCGGCGACGTCGTGCTCGGAGAAAACAGGCTCCGGCACCTCATGGCCGCCGGTCCCGCGGCGTTCTATGCCGCGGTCGAGGCCGAGCTGGGCTCCGCCTGGGATCGTGCGCTGGAGCCTCTGCGCGGCCATCCCGCCGCCGCCGAGGTCACCTGGCTCTCGCGCGTCGGCTGACGCCGTACGCTCCCGCGTCCACCACGAGAACGCCCGCTCCCGACGATCGGGGAGCGGGCGTTCTCGTGTTCCGGGAACCGGCCGGAGGGCAGGTCAGATCACAGCGGGATGTTCTTGTGCTGGCCGCGGGTGTGCGACGCGGAGCCCAGTGCCTCGGCCAGTCGACGACGGGTGTCGGTGGGCTCGATGACCTCGTCCACCACGCCGATCGACATGGCACGGCCCACACCGCCCGCGATCGCCGCGTGCTCCTCCGCCAGACGCTCGTGGAGTTCCTCGCGCTCCTCCTCGGGCGCGGCGGCCAGGGTGCGCTTGTGCAGGATCCCCACTGCGGCCTTGGCTCCCATCACGGCGACCTCGGCGTCCGGCCAGGCGAACACGGCCGAGGCGCCGAGAGCGCGGGAGTTCATCGCGATGTAGGCGCCGCCGTAGATCTTGCGGGTGACCAGGGTGACCCGGGCGACAGAGGCCTCGGCGAACGCGTGGAGGAGTTTGGCGCCGCGACGGACGACGCCCTCCCACTCCTGTGAGACGCCCGGCAGGTAGCCGGGCACGTCCACGATCACGACGAGGGGGATGCCGAAGGCGTTGCAGAGGCGAACAAACCGGGAGGCCTTCTCGGCCGACTCGGAGTTCAGGCAGCCGCCCAGCCGGAGCGGGTTGTTGGCGATCACGCCGACCGAGCGGCCGGCGATCCGGCCGAAGCCCACCACGATGCTGGGGGCCCACTTGGCCTGGAGTTCCTCGAACGTCGTGTTGCCGTCGAGCTCGGAGGAGTCGAGGATGCCGTGGACCAGTGGCCGCACGTCGTAGGCGCGCTTGGGCGACTCGGGCAGCAGCCCGGCGAGATCCGTGTGGTCGGACTCGAGAGCACGCTGGTCGAATTCGCCCTGCGCCGACAGCAGGTTCACGAGGCGGCGAGCCCGGTGCAGGGCGTCACGCTCGTCATCCGCGGCGATATGGCACACACCCGACTTGCGGTGGTGCACGTCCTGGCCGCCCAGGCCCTCCATGTCGACCTGCTCGCCGGTGACGTCGCGGACCACGGCGGGTCCGGTCACGAAGACCTTCCCCTCCGGGGCCATGATCACGACGTCCGTCAGCGCAGGGCCGTAGGCGGCGCCGCCGGCGGCGGGGCCGAGCACGACGGAGATCTGCGGCACGCGGCCCGATGCGCGGACCATCGCCTCGAATACGGTGCCGACGGCGTGCAGCGCCTCGACGCCCTCGGCGAGACGGGCACCGCCCGAATGCCACACGCCGATGACGGGCAGCTCCTCGTCGATGGCGACGTCGATCGCCTTGACGATATGGCGGCAGCCGTCGAGACCCATTGCGCCGCCCATGACGGTCGCGTCAGTGGCGTACGCGACGGTGGCGATGCCGTCGATGCGCCCGCGTGCGGCGAGCGCACCCGAGGCGTCGGGCTCCGTGAGGAACTCCAGAGAGGCGGGATCGAAGAGGTTCTCGAGCCGGACGACGGGGTCGCGCGGATCGATCTGGGTATTCTGGTCCACAGTGCTGGTGATGGTCATGAGTGCAGTCCTTTCCCTGGCGCATGTCCCGGTGAGGGAGAGTGCGCCGTTAACGGACCCCCGGACTGGCTGGTGGGTGAGCGCCGGGATAGGGACCCCCGTCCCGATCCGGTTCTCGTACCCGGTCTCCCGCGCTGGGCGGGTTGTCGTTGATATGGAGTGCCCCGCGGTGACGGGAGGGGACGCGGGCTCGACGTGGTGCACCGACCGCACCTTTCGGCCCATGAGCGCGTCCCCGCCCGTCATGCGAGGCGGGATATCAGGCCTGGTCGATCTTCTTGATGTAATCGACCGCATCCTGCACGGTACGCAACTTCGCGAGGTCCTCGTCGGGGATCTCTACCCCGTAGCGATCCTCGGTCTGCACGGCGATCTCCACCATGGAGAGCGAATCGATGTCGAGATCATCGACGAAGGACTTCTCCGGGGTCACCTCGGAAGGCTCGATTCCGGTGACCTCCTCGACGATCTCCGCCAGTCCTGAGACGATCTCGGCCTCGGTGCGTGCCATGTGGTGTCCTTTCGGTTGGGTTACGCCGTGCCCGGCGGGCATGACGAACGGCAGTAGGCGATCTCCGGCGGGCGCCGGATCTCGCGGGTGGATGGGTGTGGTCTAGGTGCCGCTGAGCGCGGGAACCGAGTCGAGCGTCTGCTCGAGATCCTCGGGGGTGTTGAGCCCGTAGCGGGGGACATCGCGCATCATCCGCTTGGCGAGCCCGACGAGCGCACCGGACGGCGGGAGCTCGACGAAGGTGTCGACGCCGCGCTTGAGCATCGTCTGGGTGCACAGGTCCCAGCGGACGGGGCTGGTGATCTGCGAGATCACGCGATCGAGCGCCTCACGGCCGGAGGTGACGGCCATGCCGTCCGCGTTCGACAGCAACGTCAGCTCGGGATCGCTCACCCGGATCGAGGCGGCGAGCTCGCCGACCCCGTCGACCGCCGAGGCCATGAACTGGGTGTGGAACGCGCCGGCGACCTCGAGTCGACGCAGCCGCGCACGGCTCGGCGGGTTCTGTTCCAGGGCGTCGCACGCCTCCAGTGGCCCGGCGGCGACGATCTGGCCCGCCCCGTTGCGGTTGGCGGGCGTCAGACCGGCGTTCTCGAGCGCGAGCAGCACATCGGCCTCGACGCCGCCGAGCACGGCGATCATCCCGGTGGGGCGATCAGCGCACGCCCGGGACATGGCATGGCCCCGAACGGAGGCGAGCCGCAGGGCGTCGGACTCGGAGATGACCCCGGCGATCGCGAGCGCCGCGACCTCGCCGATCGAGTGTCCCGCCACGATAGTGTCGGCGGGGATCTGACCGCGACGACGGAGCTCGGCCGCGCCGAGCAGCGCGGAGGCCACGACCAGTGGCTGGGTCACCGCGGTGTCGGTGATGTCCTGAAGGGTCGCAGTGGTTCCCAGCCGCTCGAGGTCGAGTCCGCTGGCGGCGGTCCACTCATCGATACGGCTTTGGGCGCCGGGTAGCTCGAGCCAGGGGGCGAGCATCCCGGCCTTCTGGGACCCTTGTCCGGGGGCAGTAAGGCAAAGCACGGGTATCAGACAACACGTCCGGGGTCGGTTCCACTGATGTTCTGCAAGCCAGAAACGGAAACGAGATTTTGTGGAGTTCCCACAAAACGCGAGTTGGCTGCCAGCCCATCTGTCGGAGAGTCCGTTTCGTTACACATTGGGACGAGAGTGATTATTTAGCCCTCCTGAGATCCGCGCTCGTCGAACTTCCCCAGAACCAAGGCGATTCGGAGGACAAAAGCATCCCTGGCGTTAAGGGGGTCGAAGGCAGTGATCTGGCTCACTCTTTTCAAGCGGTAGCGCACGGTATTGGGATGGACATACAACTCCCGGGCGCACTTCTCGACGTGTCCGCCGGAGTCGAGATAGGCCCGCAGGGTGTCCTCGACCGAGGAATCCGCACCGCGGAGCGGTGCGACGACGCGCTCGACGAGCATGGAGGCCGCGCTGCGATCTCCGCCGAGGACACGCTCGGGGAGGAGGTCCATCGCGGCCACGGGCCGGGGTGCACCCGGCCATCCGCTCACGGCCGCTGCGCCGGACAGTGCTTCGGCTGCGCTGTCCGGCGCCTCCACGAGCGACCCCACCGTGTGCCCGTGGACGACGGGGGCCTCGGGGGAGAAGGCGTCGAGAACCGCCGGGGGGATGGTTACGGTCGACTCGATCTCTCCGGAGAGGATGACGACGAGCCGCGCCCCCTGCACCACCGCCAGGGCGTGGCGGCCGGAAGCGACGGCCGCCCGATGCACCGCGGTGACCGAGGCCAGGCCGAGGTCGTCACGGGGGGAACCGATGATCACGGTGGCGGCCGTGGTCGGATCCCAGTTGAGGGCGGAGGCCCCCGAGGTGAGATCGGCGTAGCGGTCACCACGGACGACCGCGTCGACGATCATCGCCTCCATGCGGGTGTCCCACGCGCCGCGGTTCTCAGCCGCGGCCGCGTACACGGAGGCCGCGGTGAATCCCAGTTCGCGACCGAACTTGAGGACGGCGGCGATCATGAGTCCGCGTTGCCGTTCGTTGTGGGTGATTCGGGGCATCACCAGCTCGAAGTACTCGAGGGTGGAACGGACCAGCTGCACGGTCTGCTGCAGGGTCAGTCCCTGCCCGAGTCCCTTGGGAAGCAGCTTGAATCCCGCGATGGTGTCCGTGTGTTGCGCCTGCGGGTTGCGCATCCAGGTCACGAAGTCTCGCACCGCACTCTGGATGATGAGCTGGATCTCCGCGCGTTGATCGGCTGACAGTTCCGCGAAGAACGGCAGTTCCACCTCGAGGGCGCGGACGGCCTCGGTCGACAACGTCCCCGAGTACCGGGTGATGCGCTTGAGGAGCGCGTCCGACACAGGCCGTTGATCCGGCGGCGTGGCGGACCGCCGCCGGATCGACTGCTTCTCCTGTGCCCCGGGCTCGGGGTCGGTCGTATCGGTCACGCCACTCCGGGGTCCGTCGTCGGCTCCGGAGCCGCCATCACGTCGTCGATCTGATATTGGCGGGCCGCCTCCAGCAGGGTGCGCTTCTCGATGCTGCCCTCGCGGACCAGGCCCGCGAGCACGGCCACGATGATCGACTCGGTGTCGGTGTTGAAGAACCGACGGGCGGCGGGCCGGGTGTCGGAGAAGCCGAAACCGTCGCAGCCCAGCACGGTGAAGTCGCCGGGCACCCAGGCGCGGATCTGGTCCGGCACAGCCTTCTGGAAGTCGGTCACCGCGACCTTCGGGCCCTTCGCGTCGGCCAGCGCGGCCGTCACGAACGGGACGCGCGGCTGCTGATCGGGGTGACGCAGCTCGTGCCGCTCGCACTCGAAGCCGTCCCTGGCGAGCTCGTTCCAGGATGTCGCCGACCACAGGTCCGCTGCGACGTCCCACGTCTCGGCGAGGATCTTCTGCGCCTCGACGGCCGCGTACATGGCCACACCCGAGGCGAGGATCGAGGCCTTGTGGGTCCCGCTCTCGGCCTTGCGGAACCGGTAGAGGCCGCGGAGCAGCGCGTCGGCGTCCAGGTCCTCGGGCTCGGCCGGCTGGGGGACGGGCTCGTTGTACAGCGTGATGTAGTACGAGACGTTGCGGTCGATCCCGTCGGTCTCGGTCTCATGCGAGGCCCCGGGGCCGTACATCCGCTCGATGCCGGCGCGGATGATGTGCGCGACCTCGTAGCCCCACGCCGGGTCGTAGGAGATGATCCCCGGGTTGGTGGCGGCCAGGAGCGGGGAGTGGCCGTCCATGTGCTGCAGACCCTCGCCGGTGAGCGTCGTGCGGCCGGCGGTGGCGCCCAACAGGAAACCCCGGGCCAGCTGGTCGGAGGCGGCCCAGATGCCGTCGCCGGTGCGCTGGAAGCCGAACATCGAATAGAAGATGTACAGCGGGATCATCGGCTCGCCGTGGGTGGCGTACGCGGTGCCGGCGGCGGTGAACTCCGCCACCGAACCGGCCTCGCTGATCCCCTCATGCATGATCTGGCCGTCCTTGGCCTCCTTGTAGCTGAGCATGAGGTCGTGGTCGACCGAGGTGTAGTTCTGCCCGTGCGGGTTGTAGATCTTCAGCGTCGGGAACCAGGAGTCCATCCCGAAGGTCCGGGCCTCGTCGGGGATGATCGGCACGAAGCGGTCCTTCAGGTCCTCGTCGCGCATGAGTTCCTTGACCGTGCGCACCAGCGCCATCGTGGTGGCCACGGACTGCTTACCCGAGCCCTTGCGGAGCGAGGGCAGGGAGTCGATTCCCGGGACGGACAGCGGGGTGAACGTCTGCCGGCGCTCCGGGACGTGGCCGCCGAGCGCTGACCGCCGCTCGAGCATGTAGCGGATCTCGGGGGAGTTCGGGCCCGGGTTGTAGTACGGGGGCTGCGTCGGATCCGCCTCGAGTTCCTCATCGGTGATGGGGATCCGCTGGGTGTCGCGGAACAGCTTCAGGTCGTCCAGGGTCAGTTTCTTCATCTGGTGGGTCGCGTTGCGGCCCTCGAAGTTCTGGCCGAGGCCGAAACCCTTGATGGTGTGCGCGAGGATCACCGTCGGCTGTCCGGTGTGCTCCAGGGCGGCCTTGTACGCGGCGTGGATCTTGCGGTAGTCGTGGCCGCCGCGGCGGAGATCCCAGATCTCGTCGTCGGTCATGTCCTCGACGAGTTTCGCGGTGCGGGGGTCCCGGCCGAAGAAGTGCTCGCGGATCCAGGCGCCGTCATTGGCGCGGAACGTCTGGTAGTCGCCGTCCGAGACGGAGTTCATCAGGGATACCAGTGCACCCTCGGTGTCCTTCTCGAACAGCTTGTCCCACTCGCGGCCCCAGACGACCTTGATGACGTTCCAGCCCGCACCGCTGAAGTACGACTCCAGTTCCTGGAGGATCTGGCCGTTTCCGCGCACCGGCCCGTCGAGTCGCTGGAGGTTGCAGTTGATCACGAACGTGAGGTTGTCCAGGCCGTCGTTCGCCGCGACCTGGAGGGCGCCCCGCGACTCGACCTCGTCCATCTCGCCGTCGCCGAGGAACGCCCAGACGTGCTGCTCAGAGGTGTCCGCGATCCCGCGGTTGTGCAGGTACCGGTTGAACCGCGCCTGGAAGATCGCGTTGAGCGGACCCAGTCCCATCGAGACCGTGGGGAACTCCCAGAACTCGGGGAGGCAGCGGGGGTGCGGGTAAGAGGGCAGCGACCGTCCGGGGTGGCTCTTCTCCTGTCGGAACCCGTCCAGGTCGTGCTCACGCAGCCGGCCCTCGAGGTAGGCGCGTGCGTACATGCCGGGAGAGGCGTGGCCCTGGAAGTAGATGTGGTCGCCACCGCCGGGGTGGTCCTTGCCGCGGAAGAAATGGTTGTAACCCACCTCGTACAGCGGGGCGGCGCCGGCGTAGGTCGAGATGTGGCCGCCGACCCCGATGCCCGGGCGCTGGGCGCGGTGCACCATGATCGCGGCGTTCCAGCGGATCCAGCGGCGGTAGGTGCGCTCCACGGACTCGTCACCGGGGAAGTTCGGTTCGAGACTGGTGGGGATCGTGTTGACATAGTCGGTCGAGGTGAGCGCGGGAAGCGGCACACGCTGCTTCGACGCGCGCTCGAGCAGACGGAGCATCAGGTAGCGGGCACGCTCGGGGCCGGCCTCGGCCAGGAGACCGTCGAGCGAGTCCATCCACTCCTGGGTCTCCTCCGGGTCGGAGTCATTGAGGTACGAGGCGACCCCCTCGCGGAGGACCGGCACATTGGTGGGTGCGGAACCGTCCTTGGAGCCTGCTCTGGGCGTCATATCTCTCGTCCTCACTTCTGCGATTCAAACCGTGATGGCCAGGTGGGGCCATCACCCATGTCGTGGTGCAGCTTCCGGGCCGCCGCGTGTGCCGCGGGTGTGGGCGGGAGGGCGGCGGGCCCGGTATGGACCGTTAGTCGGGCCACGATCCCGATTGTGCCCCAAAGCGTGACGGGCGACACGTGGGCGGTGCCGGACCCGTTAAATCGGCGGTAGTCGTTTCGCCTGCGCCCGTGCGCGGGTACTGTTCCTAGTCAGCGAAGAACCGAAACATCAACCCGGATTAGAGGGAGGAACACCACGGTGGTCGCCGCGGCGAACCAGCAGGGCGAAGCGGACCAGGTTTCTGGTCAGCTCGAACTGGCGGAGGGCATGCTCGTTCAGGAGGTCGGATGGGATTCCGATTGTGACGAGTCGATCAGCGAGGCTGTCGAGGACGCCGTCGGATCAGAGTTGCTGGAGGAAGACACCGATGAGGTGGTCGACGCTGTGCTGCTCTGGTGGCGCGACGGTGACGGCGACCTCGTCGATCGGCTGATGGATGCGGTGACTCCTCTGACGGACGACGGATCCGTGTGGGTCCTCACCCCCAAGACGGGGCTGGACGGGCATGTCGAGCCGGCGGTCATCGCGGAATCGGCGCAGACCGCGGGGATGCTGCAGACCCGGACGGCCGCCCTCGGCGACTGGGCCGGTAGCCGACTCACTCTCCGGAAGAACAGCGCTCCCCGGAAGTAGTCCTTCCCGGGTCGGTAACGCGTTCTCGCCCGGGCCGAATGTGAGCGCCGCCCCCGGCGAACCGGGGGCGGGGCGGCAGTCGGTCCGCGAGGCGAGTGCGTTAGTCTCACCTGCACCGGTGCGCTCGACGCACCGGATCACGCGCGCGTAGCTCAGCGGTTAGAGCTCTGGTTTTACACACCAGCGGTCGGGGGTTCGATTCCCTCCGCGCGCACCACGGAAGATGCAGTCCGTGCGTCCCCTCGTGAGCGGAGGTAGCGCGCATGAATGCCCGGCGACGCCCACTGGGACCGAATGTCGACCAGCTCGTCGGACCGCAGGGGGGTCGTTACCCCGACGGGAACCCGCTGCAGATCCGGGCGGGCGAGAGTGTAATCCTGCTCGACTCGGCCACCCATCTGGACCCCACCGCGGCCGACCTGCTGCTGCTCAGCCACTTCCACGAGGATCATGTCGTGGGCGCCGGTCGCCGCACGGGCCCGGTCGTGGTCCACGAGAAGGACGCAGGCCCAGTCAGGGACTGGGAGGCGTTCGTCGACGAGATGGGGTTCGCCCGGGGTGCCTGGGAGGCGGAGATGCGGGACGCCTTCGACTGGGCCCCGATCCCTGACGTCTCGACCTACACCGATGACGAGGTCTTCGACCTCGGTGGTGGGGTGACGGCGACGGTGATCCCCATGCCCGGCCACACGGCGGGGCACTGTGGCTTTCTCATCGAGCCCGACGGGGTTCTCTTCCTCGCGGACGTCGACCTGTCCGCGTTCGGCCCCCTCTACAGCGATCGAAGTGCGAGCCTGGGCGACATGCGTCGCACCGTGGCGATCTGTGCGCAGGTTGAGGCCCGTTGCTACGCGACGTTCCACCACAAGGGTCCGTTCTCCGACCGAGCCGAGTACCGGGACGCGCTCGCGAAATACGCGTCGATGATGGATGTCCGTGAAGCCCGGGTAGTCGAGTTGCTCGGGGCGGGGAGGTCGCGGGCCGACGAGATGGTGGGCGAGGGTGTCCTCTACCGGCCCGGCCCCCGGCCGTTGTTCGCCGACCACATGGAGCGGGAGGTGTGCGTCAAACACCTCGAAGACCTGGTCTCCCGCGGTCTCGCCGTCGACGAGGGTGGCGACTTCCGGCTCGCCTGAGCGGGGATCATGTGGTGACCCCGAGTCGGATCCCGGTCAGGACGAGGGTCCCAGCAGCACCACGTTGCCCGAGACCTCCTGGGCCGGCCCGGGGAGCGGGAGCAGGTAGGGAAGACGATCGGTGTTCTCGTACGGTCCCTCCCGGCGGCTGCCTCCCCACGCCCACAGGCCGCCGTCGTCGTCGATCCCGTACGAGGCGGAGTCAGCGGCGAATATCCGCGTGAGCGGGGGCAGACCGGGGACCTCGCGCGGGGTGGCTATCGCGGTGTTCTCGGTGTTCCCGTCGCCGAGGACACCTGACACCGTGCGCCCCCAGGCCCAGACCCGGCCTTCCCTATCCAGGGCCAGCGCATAATTGATGCCGCCGGCCACGTGTGACACACCCTCGAGGTCGCCCACCCGCACCGGCCTCGCGGTTTCACCGCCTCGCGGCTCTACGCCGAGCAGACCGTTCTGGTTGTTGCCCCACGCGCACACCTCGCCGGCGCCGGTGGCGATCACGGCGACGTCCCCGGGGTTGGCGATGCTGACCGCTCCGGAGACGTCCTTGATGTCGCGGACGCGGGTTCCGTTCGGTTCCCCCAGACTCCGGACCAGATTGGTGCCCCACCCGGTGACGCGTCCGTCGGCGCGCAGCGCGAGGACGTTGAGACTGCCGTCGGCGATGTGGACGATGTCCTCGACCTTGCCGACCCGGGTGGGCGCCATGCCGTCGAGCTCGTCATCGCGTTGTCCGCCGTCGGCGATCAGGGGATCACCCCATCCCGTCACCGTGCCGTCGCGGTGCGTGACGAGGAAGCTCGAACCCACGGCGGCCACCGAGACCGCGTCGGAGATCCCGGGCACGACCCGCGGGGCGAGGGTTTCGCCGGCGCCGCCGCCGGTGCCGGCGAGCGATCCCTGGTAGTCGACGCCGACGACCGAGACCGTGCCGTCCGTGTGCACGGCCGCAAGGGTGGTGCGCCCGTCGGCGACGGAGACGACCTGCTCCCAGCCCCGGACGGGTCCGACGGGAAGTGAGCTGCGCACGGCGGGTGCCATCAGGATCGCCTGCCCGGGCTCGTGCCGGTCCGGGGTGGGGGCGGCCGAGGAGTCCGAGCACTGATCCGCGGTCGTGACGGCACGGTCGGCGGCGGTGCACGACGTCAGTCCGGCCAGGGCCATGCCGAGCGAGGTCGCGGCGCCCAGGGCGCGCAACAGTCGAGTCATATCAGCGATCTCACCGCATGGACGGCGACGGCGGGGGAGTTCAGGTGAATCGCGCGGCCGGATATCAGGAGCGTAGGCGGTCCGCGCGTCGGTGCGCCCGGCGCTTCTCCGCGTCGTCGCGCTGGCCGTAGCGGGCCCGCATCGCCCGCTCCCGGGCTATCGCCACGTTGGTGGTCGGATCGGCGCCGGCCTCGTCAGCGCCGGCCCCGTCAGCGCCGGAGCCGGGGGTACCGGTCCCGGCACGCGCGCGGGTGGGGGTGTCGCCGGTGACTGTGTCGTCGTCGGAATCATCGCGGGGTTCGCCACCACCGGCGTCTCGCGCCTCGACGTCGGACACCGCGGCCTCCTCGGCGTCGCGACGCCGGGCCTTGACCTCGGACCACGCGAAGTAGCCGAGCGCCGCGGGCGCGAGGATGCCGAAGGCGAGCCACTGCAGGCCGTACGAGAGGTAGGGGCCGGCCTCGATCGACGGAATCGGCGCCGGGTTGAGCGCGCCGGGCTGGCCGCCGGACAACTGCAGGTAGCCGACGGTCTCCACCGGCTGGCCGAGGGTCTCACCGAGGACCACGGGGTCGACGATCCGGACCGCGGGGAGCCCGTCCACGGTCACCGGCTCGGCCTGCCCGTCCTCCGCGGCGCGCAGCCGGGCGGTGATCTCCAGGTTCCCGCCGGGGGCGGCCTCGTATTCCGGCACGGTGTTGTTCTCGCCGACCGGGATGTAGCCGCGGTTGACCAGGAACTCCCGGCCGTCATCGGCGGCGAACGCGGTGAGGACCTGGTAGACGGGCTCGCCGTCGACCGAGCGCAGCCGCAGCAGCGCCTCCGCCTCCGGTTGCCACCGCCCGGCGACGGTGACCAGACGCCACTCGCGCTCGGCGTAGTCCCCGGGGCTCGAGACCACCTCGGCCAACGGCGCCGGTGCCGCCTCCACGGACTCGGCGAGCCGCGCGTTGCGCGCGTCGAGGTCGCCGCTCTTGCCGAGCTGCCACGGGGCGAGGATCGCGAAGCACGCCCAGGCGAACACGATCACGGCCAACACACCCAGAACCCAGCCGGGGGTCAGGAAACGCCGCAGATTCCGCATGCCTCCAGGGTATCCGTCGGACCGGCGGGGCTACCCGAGCAGGCCACGCACCTCGCTGACGAGGCCGGGCAGCGCGGCCGCGATCTGGAGGCGGGTGCGGGTGAAACCGCTGTGGTCGCCGTAGTAGGGGTCGGCGACGTCGGTGCCGTCGGCGCTCGGATCGTACGAGCGCAGCAGACGGATCCGCTCGGCGGCCACGTCCTCGGCGAGCAGGTGGTCGCGGTGGCCGCTGTCGAGTGCCACCACCAGGTCGGCGTCGTGATCAGCGCCGGAGAGCTTGGCCGCGGCATGCACGCTGCCGAACCCGTGCGCCTCGAGCTCGGCGGCCGCCCGCGGGTCCATGCCGTCACCGACGTGCCACCCGCCGGTCCCCACACTCGACACGACCACCTGGTCGCCGATCCCGGCGTCGGCGAACGCCTGCCGCGCCATGGACTCGGCCATGGGGGAGCGGCAGATGTTGCCGGTGCACACGAACACCACTCGCACGCGATCACTGCTCACGGATGATCGCCTCCAGGTCGGCCGTGTCGATCGCGGACCACCGCGCGTCGTTCCACTCCTCAGGCCGCCCGTAGCCCCACCGCACCAGCGCGGTGTCGATGCCGTACAGGGCCGCGCCCTCGACGTCGTGCTCCCGGTCGCCGATCATCAGCGCGCCCCGGGTCCCGCCGTCGGCAGCGGGCACGGCCGCGACCCCGAGCGCATCGAGGGAATGAGCGATCACGTCGGCCTTGGCCAGCCTGCCCACGGACAGGTCGGCGCCGCCGATGAACTCGAACGGCGCGGCCAGGTCGAAGTGGGCGAGGATCCGCCGCGCGGCGTCCTGGTCCTTGCTGGTCGCCACGGCCATCCGGTAGCCGTCCACGGCGAGTCGGTTCAGGAGGGTGTCCATGCCGGTGAACACGGCGTTCTCCTGCCAGCCCACCTCGTCGTAGCGCTCGCGGTAGGCGGCCAGCGCGCGGTCCAGGTCGGCGCCGGCCAGACCGAGTGAGGCGAGGGTCTCCGTCATGGGCGGCCCGGCGATGGAGCGGATGTCGCGCGAGGAGTCCCAGCGGCCGCCCACGGCATCGAGGGCGTGCTGGAGGGAGCGGGAGATGCCGTCGAGGGAGTCGGTGATGGTGCCGTCGAGGTCGACGAGCAGGATCGGTCGGTCGGACATGCCGCCATCCTCCCAGAGATCGCCGGCGCGGGGCCGGGCCGGCCGGGGGAGCGGGTGGCGTGGGTGAGTGGCCCGGGGGACGGGGAGAAGCGACGACGGCAACATCGCCCCCACCCCCTCATACTTCACCGGTGCCGCGGACAGTCGCGGGGGCGGCGGGGCACGATGGTGGGCGGTGTCGTCCGCGTGCGGCGGACGCGGGACGGATAGGGGAATCACAGTGACCACCGGATCTGCAGCAACCGAGCCGGCGACCCCCGGGGCCCCGACCCTCGGCGAGGTCATAGCGATTCTCGAGGAGGCCTACCCGCCCCGACTCGCCGAGTCGTGGGATCGGGTCGGGCTGGTGGCGGGGGATCGCTCGGCGCCGGTGAGGCGGGTCGTGGTGGCCGTGGACGCCACGGACGAGGTCGTCGATCACGCGCTCGCCGAGGACGCCGACCTGCTGCTGGTCCATCACCCGCCGCTGATGAAGGGTGTGCACTCGGTCGCCGCCGATACCCCCAAGGGGCGGTTGCTGCACCGGCTCATCGCAGGTGGGTGCGCCCTGTTCTCGGCGCACACCAACGCCGACTCGGCCCGGCCGGGTGTCAACGACGCCCTCGCCGAGGTGCTGGGGCTGACCCCCGGCCGGCCGCTGGCACCGAGCGGTGACGGAACGGTCGACCGGTGGGTCGTGACGGTGCCCGAGGGCGACGTCGACACGCTGATGCAGTCGGTGTTCGCCGCCGGGGCGGGGCGGATGAGTGGTTACACGGAGTGTTCCTTCTCGGTTGCCGGGACGGGGCGGTTCCGACCCGGCGACGGCACCGATCCCACGATCGGCGCGGTGGGTGAGGCCGAGGAGGTGGCCGAGCTTCGGGTGGAGTTCGTCGCCCCGCCGGAGCTGCGGTCGGTGGTGCGACGGGCCGTCATCGATGGCCACCCGTACGAGGTTCCTGCCATGGACGTGCTGGTCAACCGTGCCGGACCCGCGCCGAGCGCAGAGGACGCCGGCCTCGGTCGGGTGTGCGAGTTGGACGCTTCCATGACGCTGGCGGAGTTCACCCGGCTGGTGGCGGGCAGGCTGCCGTCCACCTCGTGGGGGGTCCGCGCGGCCGGTGACCCGGAGGCACGGATCCGCCGCGTGGCACTGTGTGGCGGGTCCGGCGACTCGCTGCTGGGTCTGGCCCGGTCGGTCGGTGCGGACGTGTATCTGACCGGCGACCTGCGGCACCACGTGGTCGACGAGCACCTCCGCGAGGGCGGGCCGATGCTCGTCGACGCCGCCCACTGGGCGCTCGAGTTCCCGTGGTGCGCCCAGGCCGCCGCGCTGCTCGAGGAGCGGGCCGGGGTCGTGGCGACGGTGTGTGACCGACGTACCGACCCGTGGACGGTCTCCGCGGGGGGAGACGGCGGCGGGCGGCGGTAGTCTTGGGCCCCATGAAGGCCGATCCCCACCTCCAGCGTCGACTCGTCGACCTCGCCGACCTCGACCTGCGACTGGCCGGGCTCACGCACCGGCGCGATGCGCTGCCGGAGCAGGCGGCTCTCGATGATCTTCAGGCGCAGCGGCGGGCGGGAGTGGAGTCGGCGGCGCGCGCCGGGATCCACGTCGAGGATCTCGACCGGGCGATCGCCAAGCTGCGCTCGGACCTCGACGCTGTTCGTAAGCGCCGCGCCAACGACTCGAAGATGCTTGCTGCCGGCGGCATCTCCGAACGACAGAGCACGGAACTCGAGTACGAGCTCCGGTCGCTGGCCCGCCGCGAGGCGACTCTGCAGGAGGAGCTGGCCGAGCTCGGCGAACGCCATGAGGCGGTCGAGGCCGATGTACGGCATTCCGGAGCAGTAGTCACCGACCTGGATGCGCAGATCGGTATGGCCATCACCGTCCGCGACACCGCTCTGGCCGAGCTCGAGGACTCCGTCACCGCGACGATCGCGGAGCGGGCGCGCGAGGCCGAGGACGTGCCCGCCGACCTGCTGGAGCTTTACAGCCGTAGTGCGGATTCCGCAGGCGTTGGCGCCGCGATCCTCAACGGCAACCGCTGCTCGGCGTGTGCCATGGACCTGGACCGCAGCACGATCTCGGCGTTCCGCTCCGCCGCGGCCGACGAGGTCCTGAACTGTCCCGAGTGCGGCGTGATCGTGGTCCGCACCGCGAACTCGTGAGCGGCGGCCCGGGCTGGACCGGGGCCGTCGGCAGGCCCACCCACATCCTGCTCGCGCGGCACGGTCAGACGCCGCTGTCGGTGGACCGACGCTACTCCGGTCAGGGCGACCCGGAACTCACCGAGCTCGGCGTCGCCCAGGCCGAGCGCACCGCCGCACGCCTGGCGGCGCAGCCGCACCTGGCGGCCGTGGTGTCCTCGCCGCTGCGCCGATGCCTGGCCACGGCCGAGCGCACGGCCCAGGCGGCAGGTGTCCCGCTGCTCGTCGACGACGACCTGATCGAAACCGATTTCGGTGCCTGGGAGGGGCTGACCTTCCGCGAGGCCGCCGAACAGGACCCCGACGTGCACTCGCAGTGGCTCGGCGACACCACCGTCGCGCCCCCGGGCGGGGAGAGCTTCGCCGTTGTCCGCGAACGTGTCGAGCGGGGGCTGCGCCGGATCGTCGACGAGCGCCCCGGTGGGGTCGTCGCGGTGGTCAGCCACGTCACGCCCATCAAGCTCGCGATCCGGGCGGGGCTGAACGCCGGCGACGATCTGCTGTTCCGGCTGCATCTGGACCTGGCGTCCGTCTCGGACGTGCGCTTCTACTCTGACGGGCCGACCTCGGTCCACCTGGTCAACGACACCTCGCATCTCGACTGAAGGTCCAGAGCCGCGAGAGTTTAGACTGTCTGGCGAACGAGCCGGCCGGACGGCCGCGGGACGGGGACCATCGCCGGTCGGCGACAGGCCCGCCTCCCGAGGAAAGTCCGGACTCCACAGAGCAGGGCGGTTGCTAACGGCAACCCGGGGTGACCCGCGGGATCAGTGCCACAGAAAACAGACCGCCGCGCCGTTGGTGCGGTAAGGGTGAAACGGTGCGGTAAGAGCGCACCAGCACCCCGGGTGACCGGGGTGGCTAGGTAAACCCCGC
>NZ_JBSHMJ010000027.1:0-48118 GCF_053645265.1 Dietzia sp. NPDC055343
TCACGAAGCTCGTCTGGGTACTTGCGCGGTGCTCCCATGGTTCTGATGATCCCTTCCCGGGTATTCGATGTCTCCATCAAACCCGGGGCGATTCACGATCGTCAGCCAGATCGCGAGCCCCGAAACCCCACCACTCCACGGGACTTACCCCGCCCTGCCCGACATGCTCACGTTGAGCGCCTGCAGCCGGCCCGGCCGACGACGGGTCCGCTCCCGATATCGGCGCGCACTCATGGCCGGGGATCTCAGCCCCGCCGACGGCGGCTAGTAATCCACCCCACCAGCATCGCGAATACTGCGGTGACCGTGATGATGAGTTCAGGAATTGAACGTAATCGGGTGGCAAGTGTGAACTCGGTATTGAGCGGGACCTGTGCGACGAGGGCATCGGCAGTGAACATTTCGGTCTGCTCGAGGACATCGCCATTCGCCGCGATAATCGCGCTGACACCGCTGGTGGCCGCTACCACCACCGTGCGGTTGTGTTCGACAGCGCGCAGCCGCGACATCGCCAGCTGCTGATAGGTCATGTCGGTATCGCCGAAGGTTGCATTGTTCGTTGGTACCGCGATCAACTGCGCCCCCGACCGAACCGACTCGGCCACCAGATCATCGAACGCGACCTCATAACAGGTGGCCACAGCGAGCGGTGTCTCATCGATGGTCACCACACCATCGCCGTTACCGGGCACGAAGTTGCCCGCCTGCGCGGCATAAGGCGAAAGCTTGCTCACGATCGATCGCATTGGCAGATATTCACCAAATGGAACCAGGCGTCTTTTGTCGTGCGCATCGCCAGGTCCTGTTCCTTGCTCCCACACCAGCGCTGTATTTCGGGTGGTACCGGAGCCAGTGGACACCACCGCCCCCACAAGGATCGGAGCGCCGATCGCCTCTGTGGCCGCATCGATCCGCTCTGCAGCGTCGGCATTGCGAAACGGGTCGATGTCTGATGCGTTCTCCGGCCAGATCACCAGATCCGGTGCGGGCTTCACCCCCGCTGCGACCTCGGCGGCGAGAGCGTCGGTACGAGCCACATGATTGTCCAGTACAGCGCGCCGTTGCGCGTTGAAATCCAGACCGAGTCGGGGCACGTTGCCCTGGACTAGGGCAACCGTTTTAGAGGGGGTGGTGACCGCTGCGGTAGGGACGGGCATCGAGCCGAGTGCAGAGGCGGTCACAAGCACCGACCCGAGCAGCAACACCGAGCGCCAGGCGGAGCGCCGAGCAAGTCCGACGACCACTGCAGCCGTCGCGCTGCCCACCAGTGCAACGGACAGGCTCACCCCTGGCGCCCCAGCGATCTGAGCGATCGCCAGCAATGGTCCATCAGTCTGACCGAACGCCAGCCGGCCCCAGGGAAACCCACCGAAGGGCAGGCGCGCTCGAACCGCTTCGGTGGCCACCCAGCAGCACGCGATCCACAGTGCAGCCCCGGGCAGCCGCGCCACCAGTGCGGTGGCCCCAGCGAAGACAGCGACTGCCACGGCCTGTAGCGCCGCTAATGCTAGCCAGGGGACAGCGCCGACATAAACCCCCACCCAGGGCAGTAAAGGTACGAAGAACCCGAGACCAGCCAGGTATCCCAATCCGAACGCGCCGCGCACGCCGATCCCTCGGACCGACAGAACCAAAATGGCAAGACCGGCCGGGGCGAGAAACCACAAGGATAGAGGCGGGAAACTGGTGTACAGCAGTATTCCTGCGCCCAATGACGACACCATTCGACCAAGCGCACGGCCGACGGGGTGACTATTTAGCCACCGCCGAGAAGGCGTTGACCGCGGTTGATTTCGGGTAACCCCGCCCATCCTGAGGCCGACTGCTGGCAGTACCACCGATTGCGGCCCCCGGTTCTTCTGTCGTGGTGTCATGTCACGCTCGCGAGGTGTGCTCTCGTCTTCCGCAGAGGTCGCGGGGGGAGCGAATCGAACCCGTTCACGGCCTCGCTGAGTCCACGCGCGCGGCCCCGGAGCGGGGCCCGGCACATGCCTCCGACCGGGACGCACAGAGCGGATCGGAAGCATATCTGCCGGGTCACCCGGCGAGCTGGCCGATCTGGAACTCGGCGAGCCGCGATTGTGGCTGGGACGCTCCACTGTGCTGGTCGGTGAAACTCTCTGTCCCGTCTGTGCCGCACAGCTGCTCGATCCGGTCCGGCCCGCCCGGGTGTTGGTCGACCCACGCGGTGAGGTCGTAGACGATGTTCTCGATCACGGTCCAACACGAGTCGGTCGAATCGTTCTGCTGGACCTCGGCCATCGTGACCTGTTTCTCGGCTCTCTCGCCCGTCTGGAGCTGCTCTGCCTGCTCTGGCGCGCCCGTGTCGTTCCCGGCGCAGCCCACAGCTAGGAGCAGGGCGGCGGTGGTGCCGGAGGCGGTGAGTGTCCTGCGCAGTCTCATTCGATCTCCTCGTATAGTGATCTACCGAAAGTCCAGGCGGCCAGCCACGTACACAGGACCGTGAGCACCAGTGCTACGCCGATGTGGAATGCCAAGGTCGAGCTGCCCCCTAAGCTCGCTTGGGCGAACGTGGCCCCGAACAGGACGAGGGCGACGACTGCAGCCCAGCGACCTCGCCGTGTAGCCCACGCGCGCCACCCTAGAACCAGAGCCAGCACGCCGGTGAGGAGATGAAGGGCGATGGCGGCCGAGCGGTGGACGTCCAGACTGGTGCCGTCCTGGACCAGCACCCCTGCCGAAGTGAAGAGGAGTCCGAGGGCGCTGACTGTCACTAACGCCACCGCTCGTGCGAGCAACAACAATCGTCCGGAAATCTGTAAATCTTGTGATCGCGACACTTTCCCTTTCTCGAGCTGCTCGTCCACTTCTTCGTGGTGGGAGGCGGCCGGCGACCCGCCCCACTTGTCCCCCAATGCCGCACGCACTGTCACATCTGGAGATTGTGCTGTGCTGACCTCTTGATTCGGTCGGGGTTTGATGAAGGTCTGATCAAGATCCCGGACGTGACGGTCGCTGACGCGGTGCTGATTTGGTGCGCGGCCAGTTGGGGTGAACCTGGGTGAAGCCTGTCAGGACGTCCAGCTTCCGAAGGCCTTCCCATGTCGCCCACGTAGTCCCTGACACTCGCAACAGGCAGCTTGATGAACGCTGCCAGAGGCTGTGGTCAGAGGGAGACTCTAGGCACGATGCACGCTGGTGGGGGCCGCTCCCGGTCGTTCGTCGACACGGGTGACGAGGCCCCCACTTCTTGCGACGGCGGACTCTGCTCGTCTAAGTTCGAGCAGAAGTCACATCACGAAACCATCACGGTATAGCGGCAGGGGAGACACGGCGGCAGTGGAGCGAAGACGTGCACGCCGCAAGGCACACCCTTTAACTGTCGACATCTGGGCGAGTTCTGGTCGCCCTCGAGGTGGCGGTACGCATCGCCAACCCTCCGCCCGGCCCGAGTTACGCGATCAGGTCGTCGTCGTCACTGTCGCCGCCGGGGCCATCGTGTCCTCGATAAGTTTTCTAGTGGACCAGCACACAGAGGCTGGTGGTGAGCACATTCACCTCATCGCGCACGAGGAGTCGATCAGTCCTGCTGGCCAGTCTGGAGACATAGCCCTTCCCACGGCTGAACTGCCTGGGCCCGTTGCGGTGCAAGGCGACCTCCCGCTGGAGAGCGCTGCCGCCATGGTGTCGTCATTGGCGGCAGGCACCGAAATCGACGCTCGCCGGCAAGTTGCCGAGGAGACCGCGCGCCGTCCAACAGCAGCGATGCCGACAGTCGGGACCCTCACGTCTGAATTCGGCCAACGCTGGGGCGCACTCCACGGCGGCATCGATATCGCAAACGTGATCGGAACCCCGATCGTGGCGGCGACTGACGGGACCGTCATCGATGCCGGCCCGGCGCAAGGGTTCGGCAATTGGGTCCGACTGCTGTCGGATGAGGGCACGATGACCGTTTATGGACACATGGAAGAGGTTCTCGTGTCCACGGGCCAGCGTATACAGGCTGGACAGACGATTGCCCTCATGGGAAGTCGTGGCTTTTCCACCGGGTCGCACTTGCACTTCGAGGTGTGGTTGAACGAGGGACGGGAGCGCGCCGACCCCATCGAGTGGCTCCGGGAAAACGATATCGCGACCAACTGAGTCAGCCCTTGGAATGAGCCGGGGTCTGCGGTAAGGAGATCGTGAATCGGGCGCCGCGGCCGAGCCCGTCGCTGTGAACGCGGATATGGCCTTCGTGGGCTTCGACGAGTGCACGGGTGATGGTGAGTCCGATGCCGCTTCCTCCGTGTGCCCGGTCGCGTGCGGTGTCGACGCGGTAGAAGCGGTCAAAAATGTGGTCGAGGTGCTGCGCTGCGATGCCTTCACCAGTGTCGGCGATAGTGATCTCCACGTTCCCGTTGTGTAGGCGACTGGTGACGGTGACCATCCCACCTGAATCGGTGTGGCGGAGCGCGTTGTGCAAAAGGTTGGTCAGGACCTGGTTGATTCGATCACTGTCGACAGTGATCGGTACTGCCTGATCAATACGCGCTTGGAGCATCACATTCTTGTGCGAGTACTCGGGGCGCAGGGCGTCGATCGCGGCCGCGATAATGCTGCGAGTGTCGGTACCGATGGGGATGAGACGCGTGAGGTGTTCTTCGGCTCGGGACACCGCGCTGACGTCGTGAGCGAGCCGGCCTAGCCGACCAGTCGCGGTTCGCAGAATGCGCAGCGTGTCGTCGTCGAGTGCACGGACGCCGTCTTCGATCGCCTCCAGGTGGGACTCGAGCGTGGCCAGGGGAGTCCGCAACTCGTGTGCAAGATCTGAGAGCATCCGCCGGCGTGTGGTTTCGGTGGCATCTAGTCGTCGTGCCAGTTCGTTGAAGCTGGCGACAAGATCGTCGAATTCACGACCTATTCCCGGCTCGTGCACTCGTGAGTCGTATCGTCCACCGGCGATCTGCTGGACTGATCGGGTGACCGGGGAGATCGATCGTTGAACGCGGCGGGCGATGTAGCCGCTGACAGCCAGCGACAAGATCACCGATACCGCCAGTGCGATCGACCAAGACAGCATTATTGACGAGTTGAATGCCTCCTCCATATGGGCTGCTTCGGAGGAGTTCTGTGACAGTCCGGCCATCTCCAGATGCTCGTGGAAGATCCCGGGGGCAAGTATTGCGGCGACGACCCAGGCACTGACTGCGAAACCGATCATCACAAAAGCGAGCGCCGCCAGTAGCCGGGTACCGAAGGTGGCAGTGGTGAACCACCGCTTGAGGCGCGTCACGTTGTCACCCAGATCGATCCGGCTCACTGACCATCTCCGGTGCGGTAGCCGACACCGCGGACGGTGCGGATGTACGCGCCCCGGGACGCAGTGTCTCCGAGCTTGCGTCTGAGGTGCGCGATGTGGACATCAACCAGGTGCGTGTCGCCGACCCAGTCAGGCCCCCAGATGGCACTGATCAACTGCGTCCGGGACAGCACCAAGCCGGGGTCTCGCGTCAGTGCCGCCAAGAGGTCGAACTCGGTCCTGGTCAACTGAACCGGGGTGGTGTCGACGGTGACCTCGCGGCCTTCGACGTCGATCGCCAGTGCCCCAATCCTTCGCAGCTCTCTGCGTTCGGAGGCCGCAGACGGGGAGCGTAAGGCTGTAGACGATCGAGGACGGCGCAGCATGACTTGGATGCGGGCCATGAGCTCTCGTGGGCTGAACGGTTTGGTCATGTAGTCGTCGGCTCCCACGGACAGTCCGATGAGGGTATCGACCTCCTCGGTGCGGGCGGTGAGCATGACGACATACGCATCGGAAAAGGTGCGCAACTGGCGGCACACTTCGACGCCGTCCAGTCGCGGAAGGCCGAGGTCTAGCACGACGACGTCGGGATCAATCTGCCGGATCAGGTCGACTGCATCCTGCCCGTCGTGAACGATCGTGATGTCGAAGCCCTCGCGGGTCAGATAGGTACCGATGAGATCGGCGAGCTCACGCTCGTCTTCGACGACCATCGCCCGCAGCCCTGCGGTCGCGCGCGTGGTCGGGGACTCGCCTTCAGGTCCGGTGTCTCGAGAATCGGATGTGGACATAAGGCCCATCATCGTCGTAGGTCTGCCACTGGCGCCTATCGCGTGCTCCATCTTGATCAGAGCTTCATCAAACCTCCACCGAATCAATGGGGTCGGCGAAGCACAATCTCCAGATGTGACTATGCGTGCTAGAGCGGTACTGATGATGCTATGAAGCCGGTGACGCCCCACCACAGTTGCCCCTCGTTCCGGTTCGTCTCGCCGGGAACGGCAGAGGGGACTCATATCAGTGCCTAGGATGGCTCCGGTCACCGCGTTCCTGCGGAATTCATGGCGCACTCTCACCGCGATGCGCACGGCATTGATCCTGCTATTTCTGCTGGCGGTGGCGGCGATACCGGGGGCACTCCTGCCGCAGCGCAGCCTCAACCAGGGAAACGTCAATCAGTACATCGCGGACAACGGCTGGCTGGGAGAGTTCTTCGACAAGCTCCAGCTGTTCGACGTGTTCTCCAGCTGGTGGTTCACAGCCGTGTACGTGTTGCTGTTTATATCGCTGGTGGGCTGCCTGACGCCGCGGTCGATTGATCTGGTCAAACAACTCAAGGCCCCGCCGCCGCTTGCCCCGCGTAACCTTGCACGCCTGCCGCATCATGCGGCGTACCGGACCACGGCAACGCCGGAGCAGGCCGCGGACCAGGTCCAAAAGAGCCTCAAGGGCTGGCGGGTCCGTCGCAACAACGGGGACGGTCGCGTGTCGGGCGGCATCGAGTTGTCCGCGGAGCGCGGGTATGCGCGCGAGGTGGGCAACATCGTATTCCACTTCGGCTTGCTGTTCCTGCTCATCGCATTCGCGGCCGGCAAGTTCGTGTACGCGGAGGGCATGCGGGTGATCATCGCCAACGAGGAATCGCCAGCCTTCTGCAACACCACGCCTAGTGCGTACGACTCCTTCCGGGCTGGTCTGCTGGTAGACGGCACTGATTTGGCGCCGTTCTGTATCAAGGTCGAAGACTTCCGTACCGACTATCTACCTAATGGCCAGGCGGAGATGTTCACCTCCAACATTCGCTTCAGCGAGGAGGTCACTACCACCGATCCAGACACATGGGATCCCTACACGTTGCAGGTGAACCACCCGCTGCGCATCGGCGGCACCCGTGTCTACCTCCAAGGTCACGGCTTCGCGCCCACGTTCACGGTCACGTTCCCCAACGGCGAGACCCGTACAGACACAGTGCAATGGCAACCGACGGACCTGTTGACTTTTCTCTCCTCCGGCATCATGCGCTTTGATCCGCCAGCCGGCATGTACCCGGACATCGACGACCGCCTTGAGCAGCAGATCGCCATCCAGGGGCTGTTCGCACCGACCGCCTCGTTCGACGGCACCATACTCAGCTCCCGTTTCCCGCGGATGGACGACCCGGCGGTGGCGATCGACGTCTACCAGGGCAACGCCGGCCTGGACAATGGCGGCGCACAGTCGATCTTCTCGCTGGACCCCGACCTTATGGAGTCGGGCGCGTTGGAGCGTAGGGCCCGCGTCAACCTCATGCCCGGCGAATCCACGACCTTGCCCGATGGCACCGAGGTTCGCTTCGACGGAGCCGACGAGTTCATCAACATCCAGATCTCGGAGGACCCTACTCAGATCTGGGTTGGCGTGTTCGCTGCCGTCATGGTGGGTGGACTCGTCCTGTCGTTGATGGTCCGTCGCCGAAGGATCTGGGCACGGATCATCGTCGACGGGGCCCAGGCGACCCGCGTCGACCTGGGTGGCCTCGCTAAGACGGACAGATCGGGCTGGGGCCGGGAATTCGATGACCTCCGGGACCGGCTGGTCACCATTGCTACTGCTACACCCGTATTTCCCGAACCTGGCGACACTGCATCTAGTCGAGGCGACGACCCCGACGCTTCGTGGAAGGACAACATCCGGTGAACACTGTAATTCTCGCGCAGGGACTGCCTGTCAACGAGACGCTCTCCACCTACAGCGACCTGGCGTATAGGTCCGCGTTCGGTCTATACGTGCTGGCGCTTGTCGCATCGTTGATCTACTACGCCGGATTCCGGGTAGCCAAGGTGACTAAATCAAGCCGGAACCTAGTGGGTGCCGGTGGGCCCGGGCTCACAGAATCAACCTCTCTCACCGACACCGGAGACGAGGACCGTGAGTCCGCAGGCAGTGTCCGCTGGGCACGGATCGCACAGCTATTCATCATCATCGCCTTCCTCTTCCAAGCGGCTGCGCTGATCCTGCGCGGGGTGGCCACAGGTCGCTTCCCGTGGGGCAACATGTACGAGTTCATTCTGGCCACCACGCTGCTGGGAGTGGGCGCCGGGCTGATTTTCCTGCGCAAGCCGGCCCTACAGGTGGCCTGGCCATTCGTACTGGTACCGGTTCTGATCCTGCTGTTTTTCGGCGGCACCAACCTGTATTCCGAAGCCTCTCCCGTCGTGCCGGCACTGCAGTCGTACTGGCTGCCCATCCACGTCTCGATCATCTCGCTGGGATCGGCCATACTGCTGATATCCGGCGTCGCCTCGATCATGTACCTGATCCGGGTGTGGCAACCGCAGGGTCAGGAAACGGGCTGGAGCTCTGGGCTTTCCCGCCCACTACCGCATGCCGACACTCTCGACCGACTGGCCTATCGCACCGCTGTGATCGCATTCCCGATCTACAGCGTGGGCATCCTGCTGGGCGCTGTCTGGGCCGAGGGCGCGTGGGGTCGCTTCTGGGGCTGGGACCCAAAAGAGACTGCCTCCTTCGTCTCTTGGGTCCTTTACGCCGGCTATCTGCACGCCCGTGCCACCAGTGGCTGGGGCCCCAAGAAGGCCGCTTGGATCAACCTCGCCGGGTTTGCGGTGCTCATCTTCAATCTGTTCTTTATCAACATCGTGGTCTCCGGTCTGCACTCCTATGCTGGCCTGAACTGAACGGTTGAGGAGCACTTCGCAGCCTCGATATCTGCTTTAGAAAGCGCAGCATCCAACTCCGCGAAATGAAAGAAACGGGGCCGGCTATCGCCCCGGTCCGACTCGGGCAGGAGACGCTTTTTGGCACCGTGCGAGGCGAGCCGGGTAACCACACTGGGCTAGGTGGAACCGTTCGCGGCACCTCGGGGAAGCCGGTGGCTCCCTGAGTCCGACTACGAAGAGATCGGCAGAACGAAACTGTGAGCTCCCGCAATGAATCCGAACTGACCGGCCGCCGTGTCCGCCCGGCCACCTGGGCGATCCTGGCGTGGATGATCATCATGATCGCCGCCATCCTGGGGGCGTGGAAGGGGTCGGAAGCCCGGTTCGGTGTGCTGTCGGAGATCACCGTGGCCACCGACCGCAGCACCGTCAAGGCTCTGCCCTTCACCGCGACCGACCTGGACGGCAACTCCTTCACCAACCCGGTGCCCGAATTCGTGGTGCGCAGCGAGCACACACTGACCGTCCGATTGTCCACCGAGCTGCGCGAGTCGACGATGAACGTCTACGAGGTGCGTCAGGGCGGTACCAACGAGTACATCGTCGAGGCTGGCGGTGCCGGCGAGCTACTCATTCCGGTGAGCACCCCGGAGCATGGCCCCATCGAGGGCCTAGCCATCCGGTCGGTCCCGATCTTCTATGACAAAGCCGGTGAGCCGTCGATCCTCAACGGCGAATGGTCCGTGTCCTTCGTCTACGAGGACTGAGCGCCCCAGTGGCGGCAGCGGTATCGGCCTGACCATCACTCGCGCACTCGTCGAAGCCCACGGCGGGAACATTCGAGCGCACAGTGACGGGCCCGGCCGAGATGCAAGTTTCACTGTCGAGTTTCCGAGCTCTGGCCGCTCTCCCACTAACCGAGCCGGCATTTCCGGCGCGCAAGTGGCCGGGCCCGGTCTGATTTGACCGAAGAAGGGAGTCAGCTTATGTGTCGACCGACGTGGCGCTACCGCCTGCTCTACCGTGCGCGGACGGCGCCTTGCCCACGGCCGGGACCGGCGACGGAGGACGATCTCGTGCTGCGGTACGCCACGATCGCTGATCTCGGCGCGACCGCGCAGTTGCACGTTGAACAGCTACCGGCCGGTTTCTTCCCCGGCCTGGGGCCACGATTCATGCGTCGCTGGCACCGGACCTACCTTGATTCCCCGCACGGCGCGGACGCCTGCTTGGCAGAAGAGGCGGTTGCCGACCTGCGGAACTGCATCCGTACCAATCTCGACTGCGCCGATGTCTGCGTCGCCACCGCTTCCGTCCTGAGTCGCCGAACGGGCAGCAACCTGACCGTGGTCACCGAGTTGCTCAAGGCCTGCCGTGCCGCGTGCGCTACTTGCGCCGAAGACTGCGAGGCTCACGCCGACATGCACGAGCACTGCAAGCTGTGTGCTGACGCCTGCCGTCGTTGCGAAAAGGCCTGCAGCGACCTCCTCAGCGCCATTGGCTGAACCCGCGGCGCCGCTGTAGTCGTTGCTCGACTGGGTGTGCGACTTAGGTCCTACGGCGACAACCGACGATCTAGGGGGTTCTCTCCTATAAGCGGGCTCTCCTGTACGGCCCCCGGCTCCCTCCCGCACCTACTCGACGCCCCTTCCGGCTGGGGAAGGCTGCCGCTCCCAGCCCTACAGGATCCCGGGGCCGTCGAGGGCAGCCCACAGGACACCGGCCAGGACGCCCAGCGCCAGGCTCGCGGTCGCGGCGACCGCGGCCGTGACGGCCGGCCAGGCGGCCATCCCGCCGCGTCCGGGGAACTCGGCGGCTTGGGAGTCGGGTCGGGCGAAGACGGGGGCGAACCAGCGCAGGTAGTAGAAGAGGCTGATCACGCTGTTGACCACCACCACCAGAGCCAGCCACCCGTGACCGCCGTCCCAGGCGGCGGTGGCGGTGGTCAGTTTGCCCACGAAGATCGCCAGGGGCGGGGTGCCCACCAGCCCCAGCAGCGCCACCAGCACGGTCAGTCCCAACCCTGGGCGGGAGCGGGCCAGCCCGCGGTATTCGGCGAGCGTCCGGTGCTCGGGCAGGGCAGCGGTCACGGCAAAGGCGGCGACGTTGGTCACGGCGTAGGCGGCCAGGTAGAACAACAGCGAGGGCAGGGCCAGGTCGCTGCGCCCGGCTGCGGCCACGGGCACCAGCAGGAACCCCACCTGCGCCACGGTCGACCAGCCCAGTAGCCGGCGGGGATCGGTCTGCCAGTAGGCGGCCAGGTTGCCCAGGAACATCGAGGCGGTGGCCAGTAGGGCGGCGACGAGCAACCAGGAGTGCTCTTCGGCGGAGACCGTGGCCACCAACCGGTACACGGCCACCAGCGCGCCCACCTTGGGCACGGTGGTCAGGAACGTGGCGGCGGTGACCCCGGAGCCCTGGGCGGCGTCGGGCACCCAGAAGTGCATCGGCACCCCGCCGGCCTTGAACAGCAGCCCGGCCAGCACCCCCAGGATGCCTGTCCCCACGGCGGCGTCCGGTGCGGTGGGCAACGCCTCCCGGAGCAGGGCGTAGTCGGTGCCTCCGGCCAGGGCATAGAGCACGGTGACGCCCAGCATCAGCAGGATCCCGGACAGCGCCCCCATGAGGTAGGTCTTGACCGCCGCCTCGGCGCCCAAGCGGCCGCCGGTGAGTCCGATGATCCCGTACAGCGGGATGCTGGCCAGCAGGAATCCCACGATCAGCACCAACAGGTCGGTGATCCCGGCCAGGACCATCACCCCGGCGGTGGCGAAGAGCAGCAGGGCGTAGGTGTCGGATTCGCGCGGGGAGTCCTTGAGCTCCCCGGAGGCCACCCCCAGGATCAGCAGGGTGGCCAGGGTGGCTATCACCCGTGCGGCGCCGGTGGCGGTGTCCACGGCAAAGGTACCCGCAAAGGCGCTTTGCGCAGGCCCGGCCATAGCCACCGCGGCGGCGGTCGCGGCGCCCAGTAGCGCCAGGGCGGCCGCGGCGCGGGCGATCCACTGGCGCTGCCGGGGGAGGAACGATCCGCCCAGTAGCACCGCCAATCCGCCGGTAAAGACGATGATCTCGGGCAGCAGCAGCCCGGGGCTCATCTGCATGGAGGCGTCCACGGGTTACCGTCCCACCAGTTCCACGAGGGCGGCCGAGCTCGGCTCGATCACCCCGAGCAGCACCAGCGGCAGCACTCCGATCAGCACGGACAGCGCCAGCAGAGGGCCGGCCGACCACAGCTCGTGCGCCCGCAGGTCCGCGAACCCGGGGGAGCGCCCGGCGGCGGGCCCGGTGAAGACCCGCTGCAGGGCCCGCAGGAACAGGGCGGCGGTGATCACGATGCCCACTAGCGCCACTGCGGTCACCGGGGCCACGGCCACGCTGCCGGCGAAGATCTGGAACTCGGCTATGAACCCGGAGAACCCGGGCAGGCCCAGGGAGGCAAAGGCGCCGATCGCGAACAGCGCCGCGTACCGCGGGGCGGGGCCGGCCAGCCCGCCATAGGAACCCAGGTCGTAGGTCCCGGCCCGGCTCTGCATGACCCCGGCCAGCAAGAACAGGGCGGCGGTGATCAGTCCGTGGCTGACCATCTGCACCATCGCGCCGGTGACCGCCACGGACCGGGCCTGCTCGGCACCCTCCACCAGCAGCCCGGCCGCACCCAGGGCCAGGACGATGTAGCCCATGTGGTTGACGGAGGTGTAGGCGATCATCCGCTTGAGGTCGGTCTGGGCAAGCGCCACCAGTGCGCCGTAGAGCACGGAGACGATTCCCACGGCCACGATCACCCAGGCCCACGCCCGCCAGACCTCGGGCAGCATCGGCATGGCGATCCGCACGAAGCCGTACGCGCCCATCTTCAGCAACACCCCCGCCAGGACGGCCGAGCCGGCGGCCGGGGCGTCGGTGTGGGCCGGGGGAAGCCAGGTGTGGAACGGCACGGTGGGGGTCTTGACGGCCAAGCCCACCAGGATCGCCGCCAGCACCAGCCCCCCGGCGAGCGGCTCACCGGCCAGCGGGGGTGCGGCGACCAGCTCGGGGATGTCAAAGGTGTGGGGCGCCGAGAACACATACAGCCCGATGAAACCCAGCAGCAGGGCCAGCGACCCCAGGAACGTGTAGAGGAAGAACTTCAGCGCCGACCGGGCCGCATTGCCGTGGCCCCACCCGGCGATGATGAAGTACATTCCCACGATCGACAGGTCAAAAAAGACGAAGAACAGGATCAGGTCGGCCGAAACGAACACGCCGAGGCTCATGCTCTGCAGGAACAAAAATAGCGCCGCCTGCACGCGCGGCCGGTCCGAATCCCGCAGGCAGCACACAGCGCACGCCAAGAACACCACGACCGTCATCGCCACCAGCGGCAGGGACAGCCCGTCGATGCCCACGTGGTAACTGCTGCCCACCCCCGGGATCCACGGCACCTGCTCCTCGAACGCCAGCCCGTTCGGTCCCGGGTCCTTGTAGCCGGCCCACACCACGGCAACCAGCAGCACTTCCAGCACGCTCACCGCGATCCACGCCCATCGCGCGGCCGCCGGCCCGATCGCCGGCACCGCGGCCAGGACGGCGGCGGCGGCCAAGGGGAGAAAGACGATCAGACTGAGCATGCTCATCCCATCACTGCGTAGACGGTCCAGGCCACCACGGCCACGGTGAGCACCGCGACGGCCTGCAGGAGGTACTGGTGGACGGCCCCGGTCTGCGGGGTGCGGGCCAGGTGCCCGAGTCGGCGAACCCAACCGGCCAGGCCCTCGACGGCGCCGTCGACCACGGCGTCATCGAGGCGGGCCGCGCCCTGCCCGGCCGTATGGGCGGCCCGTGCGGCTGCTCCGACTCCGGCGTCGAGGACCTCTTCGTCGAACCGCGCCACGGACCGTGCCAGCATCGGGACGGCCCCGGCCACGGAGGTCACGGCGCGGTCCAGGACCGCGTCGTCGAACCGGGCCAGGAGGTGCGCCAACCGCATGACGGGAACGACGACGACAACGTGCGCAGCAGCCTCCAGCCCCAGCCACCGCTCGGCCCACCCGAGTTCCGGGGCGCGTAGACGTCGCATCAGCAGCACCACGGCCAGGGCGATGGCGGCCGAGACCACGAGCTCGAGCGCCGTCACCTCGCCGTGCCCGCCCATCGCCTGGGCGAGGGCGCCGCTGAGCGGGGGCAGCGCCAACACCGACACCGCGGCCGCCCCCGCGGCCAGCACGACCAGCGGGGCCTGCTCGAGCGCCCCCACCTGCCCGGTGCCGAGCTCTTGCGTTGCGCCGACCTCCCGCCCGGCGGTGGGCTCCTCGACCCGGGCCTGGGCCCCGCGGTGCCAGATCGTCCATAGGACCTTGCCGGAGTAGGCCGCCGACAGGGCCGCCGCCACCAGTCCTGTGGCGTAGAGCCAGGCCGAGGTCTCCAGGGCTCCAGCCAGCACCGCGTCTTTGGTCGCCCACAGGGACAGCGGCGCGATCCCGGCCAGGGCCAGGGCTCCCACGGTCGCGGTCACGCCCACCACCGGCCATCGGCGGCCCGCCCCGCGCAGTTCCGTGAGCTTCTCGGTGCCCAACGCGGTGAGCCACGCCCCGGCAGCGAGGAACAGCAGTGCCTTGGTGGAGGCATGAGCCACCAGTTGGGCGGCACCTCCGCTCACCGCGCCCACTCCGGCGGCCAGCACCACAAATCCCATCTGCGCCACAGTGGACGCCGCCAGCAACTGTTTGAGATCCCGTTGGGCCAACGCCACGATCCCCATCGCCACCGCGGTCAGTAGCCCGATCCACGCGGCGGCCGGGCCCGCCCACCCGGTGGAGGCGAGCAGCGGCTCCACGCGCAGCAGCAGGTAACCGCCCATTGCCACCATCGCCGCCGAGTGCAGCAGTGCGCTGACCGGACTGGGGCCCTTCATCGCGCCGGAGAGCCAGAACGAGAACGGCAGCTGCGCGGCCTTGCCCAGTGCCGCCACCAGGATCCCGGCCGCCACCACGTGCCGCCACGGGCTCTCCGCCGCCGGCAACTCGGACAGGCCCATACCGGCGCCGCCGGCCAAGGCAGCGCCGGCGGCCAGGTAGAGACCCAGGTCGGCGGTACGGGTGGTGAGGAAGGCCGTGAGCCCGGCCGAGACGCGGTCGGTGTCCCGCCACCAGAACCCGATCAACGCGTACGAGGTCGCGCCCATCAACTCCCAGGCAAACAGCAGCGCTGGCAGGCTGGCGGCCGAGGCCGTGATCAGGGCCGCGGCGGCGAAGAGCAGCATCAGCCCGTGGAAGCGGGGCCGGGCCGCCCGGATGTTGCCGGCCGCAAAAACCAGCACCAAAAGGGTCACCACTGCGACCATCGGCAGGGTCAGCGCCGCCAGGGCGTCGACCTCCAATGCCACGTCGACGCCGGCGATGAACGGGAACGCCACCGCAGGCCGCGCAACGGCGACGACAGCCGCCAGCAGCGCGGTCACGGCAGCGGTCGATACCGCGATCGGGGCCGCAACCCGCTCCGCCCGGGTCAGCGCGAGCACCGCACCCACGGCAGCCGGGAGCACCACCAGGGTCAGCAGCAAGGTCTGGTCGGCGGTCATCCGGAGAGATCCTCGGCCATGTCGGTCATGTCGGTCTGCCGCTTGCGGTGCAACAGCGTCGCCACGGCAAAGCCCATGGCCATCTCCACGGTCATGGCCGCCAGCACCACCAGCAGCAGCACCTGCCCGGAGGGGCCCGGGGCCAGGAACCACCAGAACCCCGCGGCGGCCAGGAGCACCCCGTTGATCATCAACTCCAGGCCCATCATCACCATCACCACCACCTGCTGGGACAGGGCCCCGTAGAGCCCGACGGCGAACAGGGCGGCGGCCACCACCAGAACGGCCTCCAGGGTCATCGACCCACACCTCCCGGCTGGGGGTCGTCGGCCGGGCGGCGCCGCAGATCGTCGCCGAGCCGGTCGTAGCGGGTGCGCCCGGCGGCCAGGACGATCCCGGCCACGATGGTGGCCACCATGACCGCGCCCACCACGGCCATCACCAACATCTTTTCGCCCATGATCTCCAGGCCCAGCGCGTTGGTGAGGTCCTCGGGTGGGGCGCCACGTCGCTCGGGCCACGGGATCAGCAGCGCCCCGGCGGCCAGCAGCACAAAGACCCCGACCGAGGTGCCGATCGCGGTCTTCTTCCCGTGGGTCATGTCCATCGGCATCAGCGCCGGGTTCATGCCCATGAACATCACCATGTAGACCGCCATCACCGCCATCTCCATGACCATCATCAGAATCGTGATGATGCCCAGGTAGCTCTGACCCAGCAGCAAAATCATCACCCCCACGGCGATGAACGATGCCGCCAGCGCGTAGGTGGCCCGGGCCATCGAGTCCACCACGAACACGGCCGCCCCCGCGGTCACCGCCACCACAGCGAGTACCCAGAACACGATCCCGACCAGCACGGCTCAGCCCTTCCAGACCACGACGAGGGACACAAGCAGATCCTGGGCCACGACGGCCGGGAGCAAGACAGTCCAGCCGATCTCCATGAACCGATCCGGTCGCAGCAGCGGAAGTTTGCGCCGCGCCCACACCAGAACCGTCAGCACCAGCGCTGTCTTGACCAGCACCCACGCCCAGTCGGGCAGGACGGGCCCGGCACCACCGCCGAGGAAGAGCGGCACCGAGAACGCCGCCCCGGCGGTGAGGAACAGGTAGCGCCCGGCCTGCAGGACCAGCCGATCGACCCCCGAGAGTTCGGCCGTCACCCCGCCGACGATGTCCGCGGACAGGGCCGGGGCGAATGGACCCCATACAGAGAAGCCGGTCACGCCGATCAGGAAGACCAGGAACGCCACCGGCATCCACACCACAAACCACACGCCGTCCTGCGCGGCCGCGACGTCGCCCACCGCCAGACTGCCGGCGGCGATCGCCGGGGCCACCAATGCGAACATCAGCGGCAGCTCATAGGCCAGCCCGTGCGCGAGGAAGCGGTAACCGCCCACCAGACCGTGGATGGAGTTGGCGCCCCACCCCGCCAGCCAGACCAGGGCCCACACCATGACGTCGACGGCGTTGAACCACACGACTCCCACGTCGAGGTCCGCCAGTGTCCAGCGGCCCAGCGGGATCACGGCGATCATCAGGAACGCCCCGACCAGCATGCCCGCGCCGCCGATCCGCCACAGCAGGGTGTCCGCGGCGACCGTCGTGCGGCGACGCTGCCGCAACAGACGGGCCGCACGGGCCAGGGGAGTGGGCCCGCCACGACCGCCGCCCCGCGCCGGCGACGAGAGCACCCCGTCCAGCGCCACCGCGAACAACGCCAGCCCACACAGGATCACCCCGGCCAGCACGGCCCACCCACCGGACACGGTCGTCACCACGGTCTCAGACATGCCCCACCTCCCGGACGGCAGGATGCGAGCCCAGATCAAGGCTCGCCACCGCCAAGCGCACAGTGCCCAGCTCCAAACCGGTCACCAGGTCCGGCACCACCGCCCACGGCACAGTTAGTTTGTCCGCAGATTCCTGCGCTGAGCCGCCATCCGCCCGGTCCGGCGTTGCGCCGCCGACCTCGACGCGGATCCGTTCCAGTTGGGCCAGCAACCGGTCGTGGGCATCCCCGAGGCAGTGCCCCGGCAAGCCGTGGCGCTCCAGATCGGCCGGGCCGAGCGGCAGCACGCCCCGCAATGACCAGCGCAGCAGCCGCGACCTGCGAACCTTCCGGTGCAGACGCTCGACGGCGTCACGGGCGGCACCGGGATCGCCCGTCAGAATCCCGTCCCGGGCACGGCGGGCGCAGTCCGCCAGGTCTTCGGCACCGGCCAGTGCCAGCAGTGCCATGACCTGATCACATTGGGTCACCGTGGCAGACGCGTGGTCCGTGGGCCGACCGGGTGCTCCGGCCCTGTGCTCCGTCGCGTCGATCACCGAGGCGGTGGCGTCGACGACAACGTCCCCCTGTAGCGAGCAGTGCAGCACGAGCCCGGCCGGCCAGAACGGCAATACCGGACCGAGCGGCAGATGGAGAACATCCATCTCCAGGCCGTCGCGGTCCTCCCCGCCTTCGGCCAAGGGAATCCCGGCGGGAGCCATGTCCATATCCCCGTGGCCTTCATGGCCCTCGTGCCCGCCGTGGTCTGCGTGGCCCTCGTGGCCACCATGCCCGCCATGGTCTTCGTGGCCCTCGTGCGACTGGCGATCCGCGTGCTCTTCGTGGTCCGAGTGTCCACCGTGGCCCTGGTGTTCCTCGTGTCCTTCGTGACCCACGTGCCCTTCGTGCCCTTCGCCATCAGCGTTGTTCGCGTGATCGGACATCGAGGGCTCCTGCGCCCGTTCGCGGGCGTCGGTCCGGTGATGGGAAGTGTCGAGCAGGAGCGCAGTGGCATTGTCGAGGGCGGGAACCACCGCTCCGGGCGAGGCGATGCCGATGCGCACCCGAGGGCCGGGCATCTGCTCCCAGAGGCGGTTCGCCAGATCCGACAGCTCAGGGCCCGGCGCACCACACACGACGAGCACGTCCCCCTGAGCCGGACTACTGGCTATCCGCCACCCGCGACGGAGTAGCTGTTGCTCAAGCTCCATCCGAGTCGCCCACTGGCCCGGGGCCTCGACGACGAGCACCCGGGTGGCCTGGACGGCGAGGCGGGCGAGAAACGGGCTCAAGCCCATCGGAATGCGCCTTCTCGCCGTGCCCAGGCCACGGCGACTAGCAGGGCACCAAGGAACAGGAACATCTCCACCACCGCAGAGAGCCCCTTCTCGATCACCACCACGGCCCACGGGTACATAAAGAGCATCTCGACGTCGAAGGCCAGAAACACGATCGAGGCGAGGTACCAGCGTGCGTGGAACCGCGACAGGGCGTGCTCCTGCGGTGCCCACCCGGATTGGGCCGGCAGGACTGTCAACGGGTCGGAGGTAATGCTGGCCACGCGGTGGAGTGCATAGAAGAGAGCAACGACAGACAGCGCCACCAGAGCCACGGACACGATCCCTGAGGACATGACGGTCTCTCCCCTTTCTCGCGGTCGAACATCGAGGCCGGTCGCTGAGCGGTGGGAGTCACCTTAACGGATTACCGCGATCGATAATCTCGTTCCAGCTCGGCGGTCAGCCGTGACCGGGGCCGGCTCCGCAGAGCAGCAGGAAATGATGGGCGCTGTAGGGCACCGGCAGAGGGTGCTTTCAGGGGCCAGTCCGAAAACCGCGGTTCTCCGAGCCCGATCGACCAGCCTCGGGCAACGTGTCCTGGGGCGCCCACCTCGCTCCCTCGGTGCCAAGGTCAAGATCTCGTGAAGAAACCTGACGACTCGAATCATGTACCCACCGGGGGTATATGATTCTGGTGTGGGATCGCCCCACGGCGTTCGGCGAAAGGATTAAGACGATGACGGCCACCACATACCAAGTTCAGGGGATGACCTGCGGGCATTGCGTTTCGTCCGTGAAAGCCGCTGTTGGTGCATTGCCCGGCGTGATCGGCGTCGAAGTCAACTTGCAGGCAGGAAGTATGACAACGACCGGAACCGCGACTACCCAGGCCGTATCCCAAGCCGTGGCCGACGCCGGATACGCGATAGTCTCCGCAGATCAGACGGTCGGTGTCTCCTTGCCCGTGGCGAGTGGAACGGGTGGCTGCTGCTGCAGCTGACGGTTGGCCCATTTCGGCCCGATGACGCGATGAACCACGTTCTCGAGCGAACACAGCATTGGCCGGGTGGGCACCCTCGCTCACCCGGCGCTCGACTTCCAGCCGCAAGTCATTGAGAGATGTCCGGGTCGGCATGTGGCCCGCGCGCGTGTGGCCCATATGGTGGCGCCGAGGATGATGGGGGACATGAACTCTTCTGCCCGTGCGCTCGGAACGACAGAAGTCGCCGCACCGACGCCACGTCCGGCCACGGGCTTGCGGGCGATGGCGCAGACCGCGGGTGCGCCACAAGTACAGATTCTGGCGGGTGATCCCGATTCGGCGGGCCAGCTCGGCCTCACTGACGCCGTAGGTGTGCTTGTGAGCATCAATGAGCTCGACCAGGCGAGAGGTCTCCATAGTCCCGAGTATTCGCCTGCGCTGAGTATGTCGTCAAGTAGTAGTGGACGCTCTCGACAAGTACTACTTTACATAACGTCTGGTTACCGACCGTGGTGTACGTGCCATAGATGGGTGGGCATCCAGCCACCTGCATTCTGGCAGCGACTCACTTTCGCGGGCTGCAGCTGCGTGGTCCGCGTAGCGACTCCGGCCGGATTGCCTACTGGTGAAACGGCTACCGCTCCGGGTGGCCTCAGGCCAAGTCTAGGAAGCGGCGTAGGTCGACGAACGTCTCGTGCACGACTGAGTAGTGCGCCCACTTGCCGCGCTGGTCTCGGGTCAAGAGTCCTGCGTCGACGAGTTTCTTGAGGTGGTGGCTGATCGTGGGCTGGCTGATGTCGACCACGTCGAGTAAGTCGCACGCGCACACCGACTCGCAGCCTTGCGCGGCGATGTGGGACAGCAGTCGCAGGCGTGTCGGGTCCGCCAGTGCTTTGAGCGTGCGCGCCACCTGATCTGCGGTCTCGGCGGTGATCGGAGCTGATGACAGGGGGCAGCACTCGTTCTGCGTCCGAGTCAGAAGTACGTCGTTTGCTGAAGTCATTTCCTCGATCACCTCACTTTGAACAATACATTGACACATGCCGATATGTGGACATAGCCTCCAGCATAGACGTTCATCGATGTGAGGGAGTTTCGTGCCAATGAGCACCACCACAGCCCGGGCTGTTGCGCCGGTCGCCAAGAAGATGTCGTTTCTCGACCGCTACTTGGCCGCATGGATCCTTGTGGCCATGGCCGCCGGCCTGCTGCTCGGGCGCTTCGTCCCAGGCCTGGATGCCGCATTGGACTCGGTGAAGATCGGCGGCATCTCGGTGCCGATCGCGATCGGCCTGCTGGTGATGATGTATCCGGTCCTGGCGAAGGTGCGCTACGACGAGACCCACAGGGTGACCGGCGACCGCAAACTCCTCACGTTGTCGTTGATCCTGAACTGGATCCTCGGGCCGGCATTCATGTTCGCGTTGGCGTGGATCTTCCTGCCGGATCTGCCGGAGTTCCGTACCGGGTTGATCATCGTGGGACTCGCCCGGTGCATCGCGATGGTGTTCATCTGGAACGACCTGGCCTGCGGGGACCGGGAGGCTGCCGCGGTGCTGGTGGCGATTAACTCGGTGTTCCAGGTCGTGGCGTTCGGCGCCCTGGGCTGGTTCTATCTCCAGCTGCTGCCCTCCTGGCTGGGGTTGGAGACCACGACGGCCGAGTTCTCCGTGTGGTCCATCGTGATCTCCGTGCTGGTCTTCCTCGGAATACCGCTGTTGGCCGGTTTCCTCACCCGTGTGTTGGGGGAGAGGGCGAAGGGACGCCAGTGGTACGAGGAGACCTTCCTTCCCCGGATCGGCCCGTGGGCGCTGTACGGGTTGCTGTTCACCATCGTGTTGCTGTTCGCGATGCAGGGGGAGGCGATCACCTCGCAGCCGTTGGACGTGGCCCGGATGGCCGTGCCGCTACTGCTGTACTTCGTACTGATGTTCTTCTTCAGCTGGTTCGTCTCCAAGGCGGTGGGGCTGAACTACGCCAAGTCGACCAGCGTCGCCTTCACCGCTTCGGGCAACAACTTCGAACTCGCGATCGCGGTGTCGATCGGCACCTTCGGTATCGCCTCTGGCCAGGCACTGGCGGGTGTGGTCGGCCCGCTGATCGAGGTCCCCGTCCTGATCGGGCTCGTCTACGTCGCGCTCTGGGCCGGTCCGAAACTGTTCCCGGGAGACCCAACCCTCCCGCCACCTCGCACGAACCCGGCCCGCAACACCGAAGGAGCCCGGTCATGACCAGCACTCCCAGCGTCTTGTTCGTATGCGTCAAGAACGGCGGCAAGTCCCAGATGGCGGCCGCGCTCATGCGCCTGCACGCCAGGGAGGCGATCGAGGTCCACTCCGCGGGCACCCGGCCCGGTTCCGCGGTCAACGCCCTAGCCGCGGAAGCGGTCGCCGAGCTCGGCGCCGACATGTCCGACCAGACACCCACGGCCATCGACTCCGAGCTGCTTCGGCGGGTGGATCGCGTGATCGTTCTGGGGGAGGAAGCCCAGGTCGAACCGGTCGACGGGATGGCGGGCACGATCGAGGTGTGGGATACCGATGAGCCCTCCGCCCGCGGAATCGAGGGGATGGAGCGGATGCGGTTGGTCCGCGACGACATCGATCGCCGAGTACGCGATCTGCTCGCAGAGATCACCAATGGCAAGCCATGCGTGTTGTTCGTCTGCGTCCACAATGCCGGGCGTTCCCAGATGGCCGCCGGCTACCTCTCGCATCTGGCGGGGGACCGGATCGAGGTCCTCTCCGCCGGTTCGCAGCCAGCCGAGCAGCTCAATCCCGTCGCGGTGGAGGTGATGGCAGAAGAAGGCATCGACATCACCACCGCCACACCGAAGGTGCTGACCACCGACGCGGTCAAGGCCGCCGACGTGGTCATCACGATGGGCTGCGGAGACACCTGCCCGGTCTTCCCGGGAAAGCGGTACGAGGACTGGGAACTGGCCGATCCAGCCGGTCAGGGCAAGGACGCTGTCCGCCCGATCCGCGACGACATCAAACGGCGCATCACCCACCTGATCGCCGAACTGGCACCGAAGGAGAACGCCCAGTGAGCACGACACTCAACGAACTTCCGGTAGTAGTCATCGGCGCCGGGCCGGTGGGGCTGGCCACGGCCGCGCACCTGCGGGAACGGGGTCTGACGCCGTTAGTGCTCGAGGCTGGCGCCGCCATCGGTGCCGCTATCGAGCAGTGGGGGCACACTCGCCTGTTCTCGCCCTGGCAGTACGACATCGACGCCGCCGCCCGCCGGCTGCTCGAACCCACCGGCTGGGCCGAGCCCGACCCGGACGCTCTGCCCACGGGGCACGAGCTGATCAAGCACTACCTGGCCCCGCTCGCCAAGCTCCTGGGCGACGATGTCATCCGCACCGGCGCCCGCGTGGTGGCGGTTTCCAGAGAAGGAATCGACAAGACCCGCTCGGCGGGCCGCGAGCAGACCCCGTTCCTGGTCCGAGTCCAGGCCGCTGATGGCGCCGTGACCGATGTGCGGGCCCGCAGCGTCATCGACGCCTCCGGAACCTGGGGCCAGCCCAATCCGCTCGGCCGCTCCGGTCTACCCGCACCCGGTGAGAACGCGGCGATCGACAAGGGCCTGATCACCGCGCCGCTTCCGGCCGTGACCGGGTCAGAGCGCGACCGTTTCGCCGGACGTCACGTCCTGGTCGTGGGGGCCGGACACTCGGCCGCCAACACCCTGCTCGACCTCGTTGACCTCGCGAAGCAGGACCCTGCAACGCGGATCAGCTGGGCGGTGCGCACCCCCGAGGTGTCGAGCGTCTACGGAGGCGAGGACCGCGATGAACTGGCGGCCCGCGGAGCGCTCGGCACCCGCCTGCGCGAAGCCGTCGAGTCCGGAGTGATCGAAGTCCACACCTCCTTCACCATCACCGAATTCACCCCGAAGACCGACAATCTGACCGTGCACGCCAGCACCCCACAGGGTCCCACTCGACTCGAGGTGGACCTACTCGTCCCGGCCACCGGATTCCGCCCCGACCTGTCCATCCTGTCCGAGCTTCGGCTCGCTCTCGACCCGGCCGTGGACGCTCCGTATCAGCTCGGGCCGCTGATCGATCCGGAGTTCCACTCCTGCGGAAGCGTGGCACCGCACGGCGAGAGCCTGCTGGCGCATCCCGAGACCGGCTTCTACATCGTGGGGATGAAGAGCTACGGCCGGGCACCAACGTTCCTCATGGCCACCGGCTATGAGCAGGTCCGTTCCATCGCCGCCGCACTCGCCGGTGACCGGGCCGCCGCCGATGATGTGCACCTCGACCTGCCCGAGACCGGAGTCTGCTCCACCGACCTCGGTGGCTCGTGCGATGCACCGCCAACCTCACAACTGATCTCGCTCGGCGCCACCACCTCCACCTCTTCCTGCTGCTGAAAGGGATCTGCCATGACTATCGACGCACCCGAATTGGACGTCCACGTCCTGCAGCGCACGGTCGAGGACCTCGCTCGAACGTACGAGGGCATGTTCTCGGCCGAGACCATAGAGCGGTACGTCTTCGAGTCCTACACCGCGCTGGCTCGCACGGCGACGATCAAGCGGTATCTCGCGGCGCTCGCCCGAAATTTCGCCTCAGACAGGCTCCGTGCACTGGCGTTGTCACAGGGCAAGATCCAGTCGACCGTCCCACAAGTGCTGTTCGTGTGTGTTCACAATGCTGGCCGATCCCAAATCGCCGCGGCCCTGCTCAAGCACTACGCCGGTAGCGGCGTCGAGGTCCGGTCAGCCGGCTCCCTGCCGGCTGGCGAGGTCGACCCCCACGTGGTGGAGACGCTGGAGTCTCGCGGAATCGACATGGCGGGGGCGTTCCCGAAGCCGCTGACGGACGACGTGGTCAGGGCTGCCGACTACGTCATCACCATGGGGTGCGGCGATGCGTGCCCCGTCTATCCGGGCAAGAACTATCTGGACTGGGACCTCGCAGACCCCGCAGGTCAGGGCCCCGAGGTCGCTAACCAGATCGTCGACGACATCGACGAGCGAGTCCGCGCCTGGTGGGCCACGGTTCAGAAGTAACCCACCGCGACCCAGTGGCCACACACTACGTTCGATCCGGTGTCCCCAGCAGCTGCGAAACCGCATATGCCTGACCGGCCCCGCGGCGGGCTCGCGGCGCTGTGTATCGCGCAGACCACCAGTTGGGGCCTACTGTTCTACTCCCTGCCCGCCGCAGTCGCACCGATCTCCCAGGAGACCGGCTGGAGCGACACCGCCATCACTGGGGCACTGTCAGCCGGTCTGCTCGTCTCGGCGATCGCGGGCCTGAAAGTGGGCTCCGTTCTGGATTCCCACGGTCCACGCACGGTCATGACCCTCGGAGCGGTCATCGGGGTGGCCGCGCTGGCACTGGTGGCGTGGTCGCCCACCCTGCCCCTGTTCTATCTGGCCTGGCTGGTGGCAGGGTTCGCCCAATCGGCTGTCTTTTACCCGCCCGCCTTCGCTGTCATCACTCGCTGGTACGGCCCGCGACGAGTCGGCCCCCTGATGACGCTTACACTCGTCGCCGGACTCTCCTCCACTGTCTTTGCCCCGCTCACTGCCTACCTGATCGAGCAGTTTGGTTGGCGCACCAGCTACCTCATCATGGCCGGCATCCTCGCCGTCGTATCTGTGCCCCTGCACGCCTTCTTTCTCAACTCCACCTGGTCAGACACCGCCAGCGAGCCGACCGTGCAGCAGTCCCGAACCGAGATCCGCCAAGTCACCAGAACCCGCCAATTCCTCACCCTGCAAGTAGTGATGACGGTAGCCACGTTCACGCTGTTCGCCGTCACGATCAACCTCATCCCGCTGTTGCTGGAACGAGGAATCGACTACTCGACCGCAGCACTGGCCTTCGGACTGGTGGGCGCAGGACAAGTCATCGGCCGGCTCGGCTACCCATCACTGACCCGAAGAACCACACCCCAACACCGCACCCTGGTGATCCTCGGCGCCGGCGCACTCGGCCTGTGGGGTCTGGCGACAACTCCCGGCCCGACCTTGGTACTGATCGCTCTGGCCGTCGGCACGGGCGCGGCCCGCGGCTGCCACACCCTTCTTCAGGCCACCGCCGTCTCCGACCGGTGGGGCACCCAAAACTTCGGCGCCATCAACGCCTTATTCAACGCACCGATGACCGCCGTCACTGCACTCGCGCCCGTGTCCGGACCCCTATTGGCCAGCCTCGTCGGGGGATACCCCGCAATGGCGATCGTCATGGCAGTCCTGCTCACCATGGCCGCAGCACTAAGTGCCCGAACGTGAACAGGAGCTGACCACCATTTGTGCCACATCCCGCCCCGCAGATCACCGCGAGGCAATCATCATCGGCGGCGGGCAAGCAGGCCTGGCCACCGCCTACTACCTGCTGCGGGCAGGCGTGGACATCCTCGTTCTAGATGATCAACCCAACCCCGGCGGGGCATGGTTGCACGTATGGCCGTCCCTGCGACTGTTCTCCACCGCCGAGTTCTCCAACCTGCCGGGCTGGCCGATGCCCCCTTATGACGGGTTTCCACCGGCCTCCCATGTCGTGGACTATCTCGCTGCCTACGAACAGCGCTACCGGATTCCGGTCCAGCGCCGCGTCGCGGTCGATGAGGTGACGTACGAGGACGGCATCTACCACGTTCGGGCGGGAACTAAGTCGTGGACAACCGAGAACGTGGTCGCGGCCACCGGGACGTGGTCCGCCCCCTTTGTTCCCTCCTACCCAGGAACCTTCGCCGGCACGCAGTGGCATTCCGCCAACTACCCCGGTACCACTCCCTTTCGAAGTACCACGGTCGCGGTCGTGGGCGGCGCGAACTCCGGCGCCCAGATCGCCGCAGAACTCACAAGCGTCGCCAAGGTGACCTGGTACACCCGTCAGCCACCACGCTGGATGCCCGATGAGGTCGATGGACGAGTACTGTTTCGCCGCAACCGACTACGTGCCCTTGCCCTGCAGCGCGGGGAGCCCGACCCCGGGACAGACTCAGCCTTAGGAGACATCGTCGTCCTGCCCGAGGTGCGCCGCGCCCGCGACACCGGACGGCTGCAGGCCACACCGATGTTCACCTCACTGGATGAGATCGACGCCGAGCACCTGATCTGGTGCACGGGTTTTCGCCCCGCGATCGGGCCGATACGCCGACTGCTCGACCACGGTCGACCAAAGCATCCGGGACTCCATGTGGTCGGCTACGGCGACTGGACCGGCCCCGGAGCGGCAACGATCACCGGTGTGGGGCCCTATGCCAAACAGGCTGCCCGAGAAATCGCCGCATCAGTTGGCAGAACCGTGAAATAGGCGCAGCCACCAAGGGGCGGTCATGCCGGTACGCCTGATAATCCGTCGGTGTCGTCGAGGTAGCCGACATCGCGCAAGGCCGCCTCGAGAACCCGGATATACGGAAGATGCAGTTCGGTAGCCATGCCGTCGAGGGTCGTTCGGGCTGGCAGGCCGCGCAGTCCGCGGGTGCGCCATAGGTGCAGATTCTGGCGGGTGATCCCGATTCGGCGGGCTAGCTCGGACTCGCCGACGCCGTAGGCGCGTTTGTGGGCGTCGATGAGCTCGACCAGGCGAGGGGTCTCCATGCTCTGAGTGTCCGCGTGCGCCACGGGTACCGTCAAGGGGTAGTTAACCGTTCCGGCAAGGGTAACTTTACAGAATATAAGTTACCGGCGTGGGTGTCCCGGCTGGTGGGGAAGGGTTTCTTGGCCTCGTCGTCGGGCCAGATCGTGGCGTGGTTGGCCGATGGCGCACCAGGGTGCAATGCCCGTTTGGCAACCGACAGAAACCCCGGCCACCTGCCGGATGAGCCAGCAGATGACCGGGGTTCAGTGTGGAAACCGCGAGTGGAGTGAGGCTAGAGCTCCTCGAGCGTCGCCGTGGCGTGCACGGTGCCCAGCTTGCGGGGATTGCGCGCGGTGATCGTCCAGGCCGGATCGCCTGCGGCCACCGCACGCCGGGCGTAGACGCCCAGCTTGGCCGGCAGGACCACGGGCTTGCCGAACTCGACCGAGTAGCGGGCCCGCTCCGGGATCTCGCCCTCGACCGATCCGAGCAGCGTCGCCGCCGTCCACATGCCGTGGGCGATCACGTTCGGGAAGCCGAACGCCTTGGCGCCCAGACCGGAGACGTGGATCGGGTTGCGGTCACCCGAGACGGACGCGTACTCCGCGATCTGCGCCTCGGTGACGGACTTGACCACCGTGGGATCGCCGATCTCCTCGGCGGTCGGCGGCTCGGGCCGCGGCGGACGCGGCGCGTCCTTGGCCGGGGTCAGAGACGTCCGGCGCTTGGACAGCATGCTGGAACGCTGGAGCCACGCGGGCTCGTCGTCGTCGCCCGTCCGGATCTCCGTGACCACGTCCACCAGCAGCCCCGACGGGTGCTCGCGCAGGTTCTCGGCGTGCGACCGGATGGACAGCTCGTCACCGACGCGCAGGGCGCGGCGGGAGGAGATCTCGTTGATCAGGTGCACCGAGCCCATGGCCGGGAACGGGAAACCCGGGTCCAGCATGAGCTGCATCGTCAGCGGGAACGACAGCGTGAACGGGTACGTCAGCGGTAGGGCGTCGCCCAGACGCAGGCCGCAGACGCGGGTGTACGCGGCCAGGTTGGCCACGTCGACCTTCACACCCGACACCTCGACGCCCTTGGCGGGTAGCGAGGTGGCGTCACGGCTTCCGCCCACGACGGGCACCGAGCCGAGCGCGGCCTTGCCGTACTGCGACAGCAGGTTGGGGATCCCGGGGAGCTTCCTGTACTCCATGTCAGATCACGCGCCCAGCAGCGACTGGCCGCACACGCGGATCACGTTGCCCGTGACCGCGGACGAGGCCGGGCTGGCGAAGTAGGCGATGGCCTCGGCCACGTCGACGGGGAGACCGCCCTGCTGCATCGAGTTCATGCGGCGGCCGGCCTCGCGCGTGGCGAACGGGATCGCGGCGGTCATCTGGGTCTCGATGAAGCCCGGGGCCACGGCGTTGACCGTGACCTTCTTGGACGCGAGCTCGGTGGACGCGCCGTCGACGAAGCCGATCACGCCGGCCTTGGAGGCGGCGTAGTTGGTCTGGCCGCGGTTACCGGCGATACCGGCCATCGAGGACACGCCCACCACGCGCGAGCCCTCGCCCAGCACGCCCTTCTCGGCGAGCTCGGCGGTGATGCGCTCGGGGGCGATCAGATTGACGGACATGACCGAGTCCCAGCGGGCGGCGTCCATGCCGGCCAGGGTCTTATCGCGGGTGATGCCGGCGTTGTGGACCAGGATGTCGACCGTGCCGTCGTGGCGGTCCTTGACGTGCTGGGCCAGCACCTCGGCGGCGTCGGCGGCCGTGACGTCCAGCGGCAGGGAGGTCCCGCCGACCTTGTTGGCGGTGGCCGCGAGCGACTCGCCGGCGGCCGGGATGTCGCAGCAGATCACGTGCGCGCCGTCGCGGGACAGGACGGCCGCGATCTCGGCGCCGATGCCCCGGGCCGCCCCGGTGACGACGGCGACCTTGCCCTCGAGCGGGCGGTCCCACGAGGCGGGGGCGCTCGCGGCGCCGGCACCCACGGTGAACACCTGGCCGTCGACGTAGGCCGACTTGCCGGACAGGATGAAGCGCAGGGTGGACTCCAGTCCCGAGGCGCCGGTGTCGGCATCAGCGGAGACGTACACGAGCTGAACGGTGGCGCCGCGCTTCATCTCCTTGCCGAGCGACCGGGTGAAACCCTCGAGGGCGCGCTGGGCGATGCGCTCGTCGACCGCGCCCGTCTCCTCGGGAGTGGTGCCCAGCACCACGATGCGGCCGCTCGGGGCGACGCGACGCACGACCGGGTTGAAGAACTCGAACAGGGCCTTGAGCTCCTCGGGGGAGCGGATGCCGGTGGCGTCGAAGACCAGGCCGGCGAACTTGCCCTCGGCGTCCGCGCCGGCGATCTCGTAGTCGCCCTGCAGCATCTCGCGCACGGGCTCGACGAGCCGACCCTCGCCGCCGATCAGGACCGGGCCGTGGAGCGCGGGCTGGCCCACCTCGTGTCGGCGGAGCTGCTCGGGCTGCGGGAGACCGACCTTGCCGGCGATGAACGACCCGGGGGCCGAGGTGACGAACTGGGAGTAGAGGTCGAGGTTGCCCTGTGCCATGGCGATCATCTCCTGGGGAGTTTCGGTAGTGCGGGGTCGACAAGTAACTTACTCCCGAGTAACAATACTCGTTGGGCCGCGCTTTGGGCCAACGGATACCGAGAAGAAAAACGGGAGTGACACACGTGACCACCAGCCCCCGCAAGGTCGCCATCGTCGGCGGCAACCGAGTCCCCTTCGCGCGCTCGAACGGCAAGTACGCGGACGCCTCCAACCAGGACATGCTCACTGCCGCGATCGACGGACTGGCCGCCCGCTACAACCTGCAGGGCGAGCGTCTCGGCGCCGTCGCCGCCGGTGCCGTGCTCAAGCACGCACGCGACTTCAACCTCACCCGTGAGTCGGTCATCGGCTCGGTGCTCGACTCCTCCACGCCGGCCTACGACGTGCAGCAGGCGTGTGGAACCGGCCTGGCCACCGCCATCCAGATCGGTGACCAGATCGCGATGGGTCGAATCGACTCCGGCATCGCCGGCGGCTCCGACACCACCTCGGATGCCCCGCTCGCCGTCAACGACGACCTGCGCAAGATCCTCATCAAGGTCTCGGCCGCCAAGACCAACCTCGACCGGATCAAGCTTCTCGGTGACATCCGCCCGCAGGCGATCGTCCCCGAGCAGCCGCAGAACGCCGAGCCGCGCACCGGCCTGTCGATGGGCGAGCACGCCGCCATCACCGCCCGCGAGCTCGGCGTCTCCCGCGAGGACCAGGACGCCCTGGCCGCGGAGAGCCACAAGAACCTCGCCGCCTCCTACGACTCTGGCTTCCAGGACGACCTGGTCACCCCGTACCTGGGCGTGCAGCGCGACGACAACCTGCGCCCCGACTCCTCGGCCGAGAAGCTGGCCAAGCTCAAGCCCGTCTTCGGCAAGCGTGACGCCGAGGCCCACGGCACCGAGGCCACCATGACGGCCGGCAACTCCACCCCGCTCACCGACGGTGCCTCCGCGGTACTGCTGGCCAGCGAGGAGTGGGCCAAGGAGAACAAGCTCCCGGTCCGTGCCTACCTGGTGGACTCCGAGACCGCCGCGGTCGACTTCATCCACGGTCACGACGGCCGCACCCCGGACGGCCTGCTCATGGCCCCGACCTACGCGGTGCCGCGCCTGCTCGAGCGCAACGGCCTGACCCTGCAGGACTTCGACTTCTACGAGATCCACGAGGCCTTCGCCTCGCAGGTCCTGGCCACGCTCGCGGCCTGGGAGTCCGAGGAGTACTGCACCGAGCGTCTCGGCCTGGACTCCGCACTGGGCTCGATCGACCGCAGCAAGCTCAACGTCAACGGCTCCTCGCTGGCGGCCGGCCACCCGTTCGCCGCGACCGGTGCGCGCATCCTGGCGGCCACCGCCAAGCTGCTCGAGGAGAAGGGGTCGGGCCGCGCGCTCATCTCCATCTGCGCCGCTGGTGGCCAGGGTGTCACCGCGATCGTCGAGCGCTAACGCCGAGGCGGATCCGACGCGGCCCGGTACGTCGGGCCCGTCTACCGTCCGATAAACGTATCCTCGATCCAACAGGTCATGGGCTGATCCCGTGAGTGAGTGCAGCCCCCGCGTTCGGCGCGGGGGCTGCACTCATCGGTACCGGTCCGCCATAGTGGACCCAGTGGTTCGGGTGGGGCATCCCACAGGGACCGGTTTCGGCGGCCCGCCGGACCGGTGCCGCCACCCGTGAGGAGCGTGAGAGCGCGTGGACGATTCCACCATCCACGACGGCGGCCCGGCCCGCCCCGTCGAGATCGAGGGTGCGGCCCCTCGTCCGGCTGCGTCCGATCGCCGCCGGTACCGGGTGCGGTCGCGCTGGATCTACACCGCCGTCGGGATCTTCATGGGACTTGCGGTGCTGTACGGGTTCGACCTGGTCAACAGCATCGGCCGCGTGCCGCGCGGAACCGAGGTCGCGGGGATCAACGTCGGTGGGATGCGCACCATGGACGCTGAACAGCGCCTGATCACGGAGTTGGGGCCGCGGGTCGACGAAGAGGTGGATCTGCGCGCCGGCGTGGTGTCGACGACACTCGACCCCCGGGCGGTCGGCTTGTCCGTCGACTGGCAGGGAACCCTCGACCGCGGGGGCGAACAGCCGCTCAACCCGTTCACCCGCCTGATCAGCCTCGTCTGGACGCGCGACGTAGGGATCGCGAGCGTCATCCCGGACGAGCGCCTCACCAATTTCCTCGAGCGCTTGGCGCTGCAGGCCGACTTCGAGCCCCGCGAGGGCGCCATCTGGTTCGACCAGGCGAAGGTCCGCTCGGCGATCCCGCTGGACGGGCAGCGCCTGGAGATCGAGAACTCGCGCGACGCGGTGCTGGAGAATTGGCTCAACGAGGACGGGGTGGACCTGCCGGTCGAGTTCACGCCGACCGAGACCGACGCCGACGAGGTGCGTGCGCTCATCCGCGAGGTGGCCGAGCCCGCCGCGTCCCGCGATGTGACGCTGTTGGCCTCGCGGCTGCGGCCCGACGGCGCCGAGCCGCCCACCGAGACCATCCCCACCCGGATGCCGGTACCGCCGCCCGCCCCGGGTCAGCCGCGCGCCAACCCGTCCGAGCGTGAGATCGAGATGGTGGTCCGCGACGACCCCGATGCCGTGCCGGTCGAGTTCCCGAGGGACCGGATCGGCGAGTACCTGTCCTTCGTCCGCGAGGGTGCCGTGCTCGAGCCACGCTTCGACGCCGATGCCGCCAAGGGGATCCTCGAGCCCCTGCTGGAGGAGACCGAGCAGGAGGGCCGAGACGCCACCTTCTCGTTCAGTGGCGACACGGCCACGGTCGTGCCCGCCGTCCAGGGGCGCACCATCGAGTGGGGTCCGCTCCTCGGGGCGCTGCCGGGTCAGCTCACCGATCTTGAGGGTCCGCGCGTCATGCCCGTCAGCTACGTCGGCCGCGACCCGGAGCTCAGCACCGAAGAGGCCGAGAAGGCCGGGATCCGCGCACCCGTCGGCGAGTTCACCGTCGCGGTGGGCGCGAACGGTCAGGCGCAGTCGATGATCGCGGAACTGGCAGGGCACTTCATTCCCGCCGGCGAGAGCTTCTCCCTGGAGGCGGTGGCCGGGCTGGTGTCCGGGGACGCCTCCGCGGACGCCGTGGCCACCGCCCTGTTCAATGCCGCACTGCAGGCCGGCGCCCAGGACATCCAGCGGACGCCCAGGGGCGTCGACAGTGACGCCTTCCCGGTCGGCCGCGACGCCACCGCCGCGGCGGACGTGGGATTCCGCAACGCGCAGGGCACCGCCCTGGTGATCGACGCCTCCGCGAGCGCGAGCTCGGTGACCGTCCGCCTCTGGGGCACGCCCGAGTACGACGTGCGGATCTCGACCTCCCCGCGCACGAACATCGAGCCCCCGCGGACCCGGGTCGTCACCACGGCCGGCTGTACGCCGTCCGCGGGCGAGGACGGTTTCACCGTCAGCATCACGCGGGTGGTGATGCGCGGGAACGACCGGGTCAGTTCGGACACCTTCTCCTCGACGTACCCGGCCCGCGACCGGATCGAGTGCCGGGGAGACGACGCACCCCCCGCACCCGGCGAGGACGCCCCTCCGCCGGGACCGCCGGCTCTCGAGATCCCGGGGCTGCCGCGCATCGAACTCCCCGGCATCCCCGGGCTCCCCGGCAACTGACCGCGCCCGGCCTCGTACGCCCACCCCCTTACGCCCCGCGCCCCTTACGCCCCGCTCCCGTACGCCTCGCCCCGTACGCCTCGCCCCGACCGAGCAACCCGCCGTTGCAGGACCCGAGCCCCGCGGTTGCAAGACATGCGTCGCGAGTTGCCTGACAACAGGTGCGATTTCTGGCATGGATTCCGCGCCATTCGTCGTGCAGCCGGGATGGGATGTCTTGCAACCAGTGGGCGGGGTTGGGGGTTGCCGGTGACGGGCCGCGCGCGGGGCGGGGGCTGGCGGCTCTGGGGCGCTGGCGGATGCGGACGGGGTGATCTGAGTGGGCGAGCTGAGTGGCGGCCGGCCAGACGACAGTGGGCCCCGCGCCGTGGTGGCGCGGGGCCCAGAGTCGGCTCAGGCGCGGGGCCCGTCCGGGACGTGCCCGCTCAGAGTTCTCGTGCGACTTCTGCGTGGGCGCAGTCTAGATCAGAATGCGGCCTCGTCCAGCTCCATGAGGTCGTTGCCGAGGTCGGCGACGATCCCGCGGGTGGCGGTCAGCAGCGGGAGCTCGTTCTTGGCGAACCAGCGGGCCGCCGCGATCTTGCCGTTGTAGAAGGCCTTGTCGTCGTCGTTGGCGCCCTCGAGGGCTCCGAGCGCGACCTCCGCGCCTTCCAGCAGACGCCAGCCCATGACCAGGTCGCCGAAGGCCATCAGCACGCGCACCGACGCGAGGCCAATGGTGTACAGGCGCTTCGGCTCCTCCTGCGAGCCCATCAGGTGCTCGAAGCAGGTGCCGAGCATGGCCTCGACATCGCCCAGGGCGGTGGCGAGGCGCTCGCGCTCGGCGGCGAGCGCGCCGTTCGAGTTGTCGTTCTCCAGGAACTTCTTGACCTGCGCCGACACGTGGCCGACGGCGGTGCCGCGGTCGCGGGCGATCTTGCGGAAGAAGAAGTCCTGCGCCTGGATCGCCGTGGTGCCCTCGTAGAGGGAGTCGATCTTTGCGTCACGGATGTACTGCTCGATGGGGTAGTCCTGCAGGAAGCCGGAGCCGCCGAAGGTCTGCAGCGACTCGGTGAGCAGCTCGTAGGCACGCTCGGAGCCGACACCCTTGACGATCGGCAGCAGCAGGTCGTTGACGCGGTGGGCCAGCTCGGCGTCGGCGCCGGAGACGCGCGCGGCGATGGTGTCGTCCTGGTGGGCGGCGGTGTACATGTACACGGCGCGCAGACCCTCGGCGAACGCCTTCTGGCGGATCAACGCGCGGCGGACGTCCGGGTGATGCGTGATGGTGACGCGCGGGGCGTTCTTGTCGGCCATCTCGGTCATGTCGCCGCCCTGGACGCGCTCCTTGGCGTACTCGAGGGCGTTGAGGTAGCCGGTCGACAGCGTGGAGATGGCCTTGGTGCCGACCATCATGCGGGCGTGCTCGATGACGTCGAACATCTGACGGATGCCCTGGTTGAGCTCGTCGCCGCCGATCATCCAGCCCTTGGCCGGGACGCCGTGGCCGCCGAAGGTCAGCTCACACGTAGTGGAGACCTTGAGGCCCATCTTGTGCTCGACGTTTGTGACGAAGACGCCGTTGCGCTCGCCCATCTCGCCGGCCTCGAAGTCGAAGTGGAACTTCGGCACGAAGAACAGGGACAGGCCCTTGGTGCCGGGACCGGCGCCCTCGGGGCGGGCCAGGACCAGGTGGAAGATGTTCTCGAACATGTCGTCCGAGTCCGCCGAGGTGATGAAGCGCTTGACGCCCTCGATGTGCCACGAGCCGTCGTCCTGCTTGACGGCCTTGGTGCGGCCCGCGCCCACGTCGGAGCCGGCATCAGGCTCGGTGAGGACCATGGTGGCGCCCCAGCCGCGCTCGACGCAGGTGGTGGCCCACTTCTTCTGCTCCTCGGTGCCGTTCTCGTACATCACGGCGGCGAAGGACGGGCCGGCCGAGTACATGTAGGCGGCCGGGTTCGCGCCGAGCATCATCTCGCCGGTGGCCCAGACCAGGCTGCGCGGGGACGGCATGCCGCCGAGGTCCTCCGGGAGGCCCATGAGCGTGTAGCCGGCGTCGTACCAGGCGGCGAAGGACTTCTTGAAGTCCTCCGGGATCGAGACCGAGTGGGTCTCCGGGTCGAAGACCGGCGGGTTGCGGTCGGCGGAGGCGAAGGACTCGGCGACGGGACCCTCGGTCAGCGTCTGAACCTCGCTGAGGATGCCCTTGGCGGTCTCCGTGTCCATGTCGCCGAACTCGCCGGCGTCCAGTGCCTCGTTGATTCGCAGGACCTCGAAGAGGTTGAACTCGAGATCCCGGACGTTGCTCTTGTAATGACCCATATCGGTCTTCTCCGTTCGGAGTGCGGTGTCATGGATTTGGTTATGCCGGTCGAAACGCTGCAGGTCGCGGCCGCATGCCGGAACCTACTCGCCGGTAACAAGATCGATGCTAATGGGTTGTCAGCAAACAGTCCAAGGTGAGGGATGGCTCTGTTTTTCCGTTGTCATTCTGCAGACCTCGGGCCGAGTCGTATGTGCTGGTCACGATGAGCGTGAGAGTGGGGCATCATCGGCATATGTCAGATATCCAGCCGAGGTTCCCCGGTCCGTCGTCGGTAGTCGGTGCCGCGACCCGCCTCGTCGCGTGGGAGATCCGCGTCGCGCGGTACATGTGGTCCATCCCCGCGCGCATCGCGCTCCTGCTGGAGGATGCCGAACTGATCGTGGCCAGGGTCAATTCGATCATCGCCAACATCGACCGTGCGGTGGCCGCGGTCGACCAGGTCATCCTCGCCGCGGCGAACTCGGTGGACGAGGTCGACGACACGGTGGCCCGCGTCGGCCGGACCGTCACCCGCGCCGAGCTCGCGGTCGGTGCGGCGGAGGGGATCGTCGCCCGCGTCGAGACCGCGATGAGCAGGGTCGAGCCGGTGGTCGACAGGGTCGAACCGATCGTCGGCCGGGTGGAGACGGTTGCCGGCCACGTGGAGGGGTTGGTGCTGCGGGTGGATTCGGCGGTGACCGACGCCGAGCAACTCGTGGAGCGCGTGGCGGCTGCGGTCGGCGACGCCGAGCAGCTCGTCGTGCGGGTGGATTCGGCGGTCGGTGCCGCGGAGGGGCTCGTCGTGCGAATCGGCTCGGCGGTCGACGACGCCGAGGGGTTGGTGCTGCGGGTGGATTCGGCGGTGACCGACGCCGAGCAACTCGTGGAGCGCGTGGCGGCTGCGGTCGGTGACGCCGAGGAGCTCGTCCTGCGGATCGATTCCGCGGTGGGCGCCGCCGAGCAGCTGGTGCTGCGTGTGGACTCGACAGTCGGCTCCGCCGAGGGACTGGTGCTGCGTGTGGACTCGACCGTGGGTGACGCCGCGCAGCTGGTGCGCCGGGTCGCGACCGCGGTCGGCGACGCCGAGGACCTCGTCCTGCGCGTCGACTCGACGGTGGATTCGGCGGACGGCCTCGTCGTGCGGGTCGACTCCACGGTGGGCGCCGCCGAGGGCGTCGTCCTCCGAGCTGACTCGACGGTGGGGGACGCCGAGCAACTCGTGGAGCGCGTGACACCCGTCCTCGAACTCGTGGAGACCACCGTCGCGGAGGTGCGCCCCGTCCTGGAGGAGCTGCTTCTCGAGGAGGGCGTCCTGTCGGATCAGGCCAAGCTCATCGCCACCCGGGTCACCGAACTGCTGGTGGTGGCCGACGACGTGGCCACCAAGCTCATGCCGGTCGTGGGGCGGGTCGCCGACACCGTGGACTCTGACGACTTCGAGGCCGTCCTCGACGTGATCGACAACCTGCCGGCGATCATCAAGGCGGTGGAGACGGACGTCCTGCCGGTGGTCAGGTCTCTCGACACCGTGGCGCCGGAGCTGTCCGAGATCCTCGTGGTGGCGAACAACTGCCTGGAGGCGCTGAACGGCATCCCGGGTTTCCAGCGCCTGCGCCGCCGCGGCGGGGAGGGCAACAACAGGCTGACCTAGTCGGTCGCGCGGTCGACCGGCCGAGCGTCCGTGTCGGAGTAATTCTCCGCGGGCCCCTGCGGCGTGGTGATCAGCATGACGTCATTGTGCTGCGCCCGCCGTCACCGCGATCTCAGATGCGCCAGGGCGGAGCGAGCGGCGTTCCACCCCGCCATCCCGTGGGCGCCGGCGCCGGGCGGGGCCGCCGCAGAGCAGATGTACACGCCCGGGATCCCCGCCGAGTAGGGGTTGAGGGCCACCCGGGGGCGGAAGACCAGCTGGAACGGCGTGTTGGCGCCGGTGACGATGTCGCCGCCGACGAAGTTGGGGTCATAATCCTCGATCTGCTGGGTCGACAGTGACCGGGTGGAGCGGATCCGGTCCCGGAAGCCCGGTGCGAACCGCTCGATCTGGTCGATGATCGTCCGGGTGGCATCACCGGTCCACCCGGCGGGGACGTGGGCGTAGGCGTCGACGGGATGGACGCCGTCCTTCGCGCGGTGCGGGTCGGCGACGGACTGCTGCCCCACCAGGATGAACGGACGCTCCGGCATCTCCCCGCGCACGACCCGCCGTTCAGCGTCGGCGATCTCGGGAAGCGTTCCGCCCACGTGGACCGTGCCCGCACGTCGCGAGGGCTCGTGGGCCCAGGGGATCCCGCCCTCCACGGCGAACGCCACCTGGAACGCGGCGGGGCCGTGCCGGAACCGTCGATAGGCGCGGCCGACCCGCGGGGGCAGGTCGTCGCCGAGGATGTCGGCGGCCGCGGAGGGGGAGGTGTTGAGCAGGAGCAGGTCGGGGCGGCCCAGCTCGCGGTGGTCCCGAACGGAGACGCCGGTCTCGATCCGGCCTCCGAACTCGGCGAGGCGGGTGGCCATCGCGGTAGTGATGGTGGACGAGCCGCCGGCCGCCACCGGCCAGCCGTACCGGTGCGCGGCGGTGCCGAGGGCGACGCCGATCGCCGACGACATCACCGAGCCCAGGGGGCGGAACGAGTGCGCGGCCACGCCGGCGAACAGCGCCCGCGCCTCCTCGGACTCCCAGCGGCGGGCCAGGAGTGCGGCGGGCAGTGCCGCGTACAGCCCGAACCTCGCCAGCGGGACCGGGTGGCCGGGCACGTGGACCAGCGGCTGCAGGAACTCGTCGACGATCTGGGGAAACCGCCGGGTCAACGGTCCGAACATCCGGCGGTAGGACTCGTTGTCGTCGTCGCCCAGTTCCCCGGCGGTGCGGTCCACCGATCGCCACACCGACGCGCCACGTCCACCGTCCAACGGGTGGGAGTACTGGACCTCCGGCAGCGACCAGCGCAGGCCGTAGTCCTCGAGGCCGAACTGGCGGCTGAAGCCGGTGTCGACAGCCAGTGGGTGGAACCCCGAGCAGTGGTCGTGCAGCAGGCCCGGCAGCGTCAGCTCGCCGGACCTGGTGCCGCCGCCGATGGAATCGGATGCTTCCAGGACGGTTACATCGACTCCACCGGCGGCCAGTGTCAACGCGGCTGCCAGACCGTTGGGCCCGCTTCCGACGATGATTGCTGAGGGCATGGGATCAGTTCTATCCCACCGTGGACTCGTCGCGACGGGTCACGGCGGACCTGTCGGCGAGCGGCCCCTCGCCGCGTCTGCGGGGATGGCTCCGCAAAATGAGGAATGTCCCGGACCAACGAGGATCCGGGACACTACTTGGAGCCGATGACGGGAATCGAACCCGCGCTGTCTGCTTGGGAAGCAGAAGTTCTACCATTGAACTACATCGGCACTGCCCGCTCGGGCTGGTTCAGGTTAGCACGCCCCCGCCGCGCATTACCGCCGCGGGTCGGTCGCGCTGCTCCTACTTCTCGTCGGTCGCGGGCTTCTCGGCGGACTTCCGCTTCGCGGCGGCGGCCTTGCGGCGCGCGCTCGACGTCATGGGCCGCCTGGGCTGGTCGAGCGAGGCGCGGGGCACGAAGCCGAACCCGATGCCCCCGATCACGGCCACCGCGATCGCCCCGATGATCCACGGGGTGAGCGACATGTAGCTGGTGATCCCCATCAGCACGATGAGTACGGCCAGTCCGACGCAGACCCACGACCACACGGTCCAGCGCCAGACGTACTTGGAGGGCTCTTCCCTGAACTCGTCCATGCGCCCCATTTCACCACGTCAGCCGGGGTCGGCGCACATCCGGTCGCTGCAGCCGGGGCCCCTGGGGTCCCCCGTGCGCCCGGCGGAGGACGTTGATGTGTCCAGTTTCACGCACCCGTTTGTTACTGGCGGGTAGCATTTCGGCCGACGAGAGCGCTTAATGAGGAGGGCGGTCCGTTTCAGGGGTCGGAGTATCGACCGGCGGATGCCACCCTGCCCTGGAGGTGCGTGATGAACGACGTGACGCAGCAGCCCATCGCCGAGCGTGTCCGCACGGTGCTCGCCCGCGGCGCGGTCGGAACGATCGAGGCCGGGATCCTGCGCCGTCCACTGCGCTCGGCACGTGTGCGTGACGACGGCGTCGTGGTCCTCGTCGTCGACGTCAACGGCATGTCCCGCGCCGTCGGGGACGAGGCCCGCGTGGCCGCCGTGGGCGCCTCCGCGACCGTCGAGATCGTGGACTCCGTCTGTGCCGGGCGCTGCCGTGGTGCCGCCCCGCGACCGTCGTTCGCGCTGGACGGCCGGCAGGTGGCACGTCCCGAGGGGTGCGACGACGACTGCGCCGTCATCCGTGGGGTCGTCACGATGTCGGGGATCGTCACCGCGTCGTCCGATGCGCGTCGCCGCCGTCTTGTGGCTGCGGACGGTGGCTCGATGAGCCCGGCCGGGGGCCTGGGTTCTATGCGCCTGAGCGAGCTGCAGCCGCTGGAGATCACGTACCTCGGCAGTGACGGCGTGGACATCGTCTCCCGCGCCGAGCTCGCCGCGGCGCCCGTCGACCCGATCGGCGTGGACGAGCAGGCCTGGCTCCGCCGGATCGGGGCGGACGCCGGATGGGCGGCGCGTCTGGCGCTTCGTGCCGGACGGCAGATCGCCGGCACGAACCCGCGGATCGTCGGCGTCGACGGCCGCGGCCTGGACCTCGACGTGGCCTCGGTCGGCGGCGGATTCCGCGAGGTCGTGCGAGTGCCGTTCTCGCAGGTCTGCCTCGATTCCGAGACGCTGCGCGCCGAGCTCGAACTCCTCGATTCCTGACCCTGTCGGACCGGTCCGCGCGGATAATTTTCTGCTGAGTTTCCGCCAAGTCCTTGCGTTGTAGGTGAGCCTTACCTAAGTTAATCGGCGCGGGTAGTCACGTCCCCGCCCCCGAACCGTTCCGGCGCCAATCCCTGAGGCGCCGGAACGGGCCGGGTACCGATTCCACGAGAGGGGTTCGACTCCATGCGATCACTGGTGGGGCCCGTCCCCGAACCCGCCGAGCGCGTCGGTTCCGCACTCCGCCGCTGCGGCCGGGCAACGCTGACCATCGGGTCCGGCACCCCGGCCGCCACCGTGACGCTGGCGCATCACGCCCCCGGGACGGCCGACCTCTGGCTCGTCATCCCGATGGCCGACTCCGCCGCGATCACCGCCGGGGGGCTGCGCGCCCGGCTCGAAGTCCTGGACGTGATCCTCGGAGGGGTCGCGGACGGGCGGTGTCGTCGTGTCGTCGTCGTCGAAGGCCGGGTCGAACTGCCCGGCGGCCACGCGCAGCGCCACGTCGCCACCCACATCGCCGTGGACCTCCCCGACCCCTCACTGCTGGGCGTCGGCGGCGACCTCGCGCTGGTGCGGCTCCGCGCCGACCGGATCGTCCTCACCGACCACGACGGCGTCACCGACATCGAGCCCGACGACCTCGCCACGTCCGGCCCCGACCCGTTCGCCGACCTCGAGGGGCACTGGCTCGACCACCTCAACGATCCGCGCTGCCGGATCGTCCCGCGGATCGCCATGCGCGTGTGTCGCTGCCTGCCCGCGCAGCGACCGCTGCTCGTCGGAATCGACCGCGCCGGCGTGGACCTCGAGTTCACCGACCGCGACGACAACACCCACCGGCAGCGGCTGCCGTTCGCCGAGGCGTGCACCGAGGTGGCCGAGTTGGGGACCCAGATCAGGTTGCTCGCCGGCGGGTCGCGGTACCCTCTGGATCGTGCTGCTCTCCGACCGTGACCTTCGTGCCGAGCTCGCCGACGGGCGGGTCGCGCTCGACCCGTTCGACCCGTCGCTGATCCAGCCCTCGAGCATCGACGTCCGGCTCGACCACCGGTTCCGCGTGTTCAACAACTCGCGCTACACCCACATCGACCCGGCGCAGCAGCAGGACGAGTTGACCGAACTGGTCGAGGTGTCAGACGGCGATCCCTTCGTCCTGCATCCCGGCGAGTTCGTCCTGGGTGCCACGCTCGAGCGGCTCGAACTGCCCGACGACCTGGCCGGACGTCTCGAAGGCAAGTCCTCGCTCGGGCGGCTCGGCCTGCTCACCCACTCCACGGCCGGGTTCATTGACCCCGGTTTCGGCGGGCACATCACGCTCGAGCTGTCGAACGTGGCCAACCTGCCCATCACCCTGTGGCCCGGGATGAAGATCGGCCAACTGTGCCTGTTCCGGCTGTCCAGCCCCGCCGAGAACCCGTACGGCAGTTCGGCGATGGGCTCCAAGTACCAGGGCCAGCGCGGGCCGACGGCGTCGAAGGCGTACCTCAACTTCCGGTGACCGCGCGCCGGGGCCGGCCCGGCGGTCCGCGCGCACGTCGGCAGGCCGGGTAGGGGGTCGGTCGGGGCCGCCGAGAGTTCATCGGGCGTCGCCCGATGCGTCATCCTGAGTCCTCCGACCGGTTGACCGGGGTCGATAGCATGACGACATGCGTATGACCGTCTTCGGAACCGGATACCTCGGCGCCACCCACGCCGCCTGCATGGCCGAACTCGGTCACGAGGTGCTCGGGGTCGACGTGGACGCGGTCAAGGTCGATCGGCTGTGTCGGGGCGAGGTCCCGTTCTTCGAGCCGGGCCTGCCCGAGATCCTGTCCAGGCACGTCGAGTCGGGCCGGCTGCGTTTCACCACCGACTACGCGGAGGCCGCGGAGTTCGCGGACCTGCACTTCATCGGTGTGGGCACGCCCCAGCGCAAGGGCGACTTCGCGGCCGACATCTCGCACGTGGAGGACGTGGTGGCGCGGCTGGCGCCGCTGGTGAGCCGGGACGCGGTGGTCGCGGGGAAGTCGACGGTGCCTGTCGGGACGGCGGCGCGGCTGCAGGAGATCGCCGACCGTTCCGCGGCTGACGGCGTGCGGGTCGACGTGGTGTGGAATCCGGAGTTCCTGCGCGAAGGGTTCGCCGTCGAGGACACCCTGCGGCCGGGCCGCATCGTGGTGGGCCTGTCCGATCCGGAGTGCACGGCCAAGGCGCTGATCGACGAGGCGTACGCGCCGATCATGGAATCCGATCCGTGCCCGGTGATCGTCACGGACCTGGCCACCTCCGAGATGGTCAAGGTGAGCGCCAATGCGTTCCTGGCCACCAAGATCAGCTTCATCAACGCCGTGTCGGAGGTGTGCGAGGCCGCCGGCGCCGACGTGACCGTGCTGGCGGACGCGATCGGGATGGACCCGCGCATCGGGCGCAAGTTCCTCGGCGCCGGCCTGGGCTTCGGCGGCGGTTGCCTGCCCAAGGACATCCGGGCGTTCATGGCCCGCGCCGGTGAACTGGGCGCGGCGCAGGCGTTGACGTTCCTGCGTGAGGTCGACACGATCAACATGCGGCGACGCGACAAGATGGTCGACCTCGCGGCCGAGGTGTGCGGCGGGACGGTGATCGGCAAGACCGTGGCGGTGCTGGGCGCGGCGTTCAAGCCGAACTCCGACGACGTGCGGGACTCGCCGGCGCTCAACGTGGCCGGCATGCTCTCGCTCAAGGGCGCGCGGGCCGTGGTGTACGACCCGCAGGCGCTGGACAACGCCCGGGCCCTGTTCCCCACACTCGCCTACGCCGACTCGGCGCTGGAGGCGTGCGAGGGCGCCGACGTGGTGTTGGTCGCGACCGAGTGGGGCGAGTTCGTGGAGCTGGACCCGGCCGAGGTCGCGCGGGTCGCGCGCGGCCGGGTCCTGCTGGACGGCCGCAACTGCATGCCGGGCGAGCGGTGGCGGGAGGCGGGCTGGACCTACCGGGCTCTGGGCCGGGGCGTGTCCGCGCCCGCCGACGCCCGGGCAGTCGCAGGAGCGCAGGCTGCCGTTGCCGGAAGCGCGGCCCTCGCTCGGGTCTGACCACCTCTGCGTATGCCCGGTCGCGTGGCCCGGTCGCGTCTGCCCAGACCTGTGCCACCCCAGCCGCGTTGCCGCGGTTTGGTGGCGCCACTGCGACGTTTCGGGCTGTTCCTCGCAGTGGTGCAATCAAGCTTCACCGTAGTGTCGACCAATCGCGGGGCAAGGGCGGGCAGGGCGGTCCGTCACCCCGTCGAGAAGAGGGTTCCGCACGCGTTTGCCGATAAGCGGGTGTGCGTAACGCTCTTCTCAATGAGGGTTACAGGCGATATGGGGCTACTGCCGGTACGAGCTGAGGAAGTTGCCGATCCGCTCGATCGCCACGCCCAGGTCGCGGCCCGGCGGCAGGGTCACGATCCGGAAGTGATCCGGGTCCGGCCAGTTGAAGCCTGTGCCCTGCGTGATGAGGATGCGCTCGCGCTCCAGCAGGTCCAGGGCGAACTGGCGGTCGTCGTGGATCTCGTGGACGTTCGGATCCAGCCTCGGGAACACGTACAACGCGCCCATCGGCCGCACACAGCTCACGCCGGGGATGGAGTTGAGCTTCTCCCACGCGATGCCACGCTGCTCGTGCAGGCGCCCGCCCGGCTCGATGAGCTCGTCGATCGACTGGTACCCGCCCAGGGCCACCTGGATGGCGTGCTGCGCCGGCACGTTGGGACACAGGCGGGTCGAGGCCAGCAACTCCAGCCCCTCGAGGAACCCGGCGGCGTGTGCCTTGGGGCCGGTGATCGCCATCCAACCCGCTCGGTAGCCGGCCACACGGTAGGTCTTGGACAGGCCGTTGAAGGTCAGCACCAGCAGGTCGTGGGCCAGCGTGGCGATGGACGTGTGCTGGGCCTCGTCGTAGACGATCCGGTCGTAGATCTCGTCCGCCAGGATCAGAAGGCTGTGTTCGCGGGCCAGGTCGACGATCCCCTGCAGGACCTCTCGCGAGTACACTGCGCCCGTCGGGTTGTTGGGGTTGATCACCACGATCGCCTTGGTGCGCGGGGTGATCTTGGCGGCGATGTCCTCCAGCGACGGGTTCCAGTCGTCGGACTCGTCGCAGAGGTAGTGGACCGGCTTGCCGCCGGACAGCGAGGTCATGGCCGTCCACAGCGGGTAGTCCGGGGCCGGGATGAGGACCTCGTCCCCGTCGTCGAGCAGCGCCTGCATGGTCATGGTGATCAACTCGGACACGCCGTTGCCGAGGAAGATGTCGTTCACGCTCAGGCGCGGGAAGTCGGGCACCAGCTCGTAGCGCGTGAAGATCGCGCGCCGGGCCGACAGGATGCCCTTGGACTCCGAGTACCCCTGCGCGTGGGGGAGCGCGGCGATCATGTCGCGCATGATCACGTCCGGCGCCTCGAACCCGAAGGGCGCGGGGTTGCCGATGTTGAGCTTGAGGATCCGGTGGCCCTCGGCCTCCAGCTGGTTCGCCCGCGCCAGCACCGGCCCGCGGATCTCGTAGAGGACGTCCTTGAGCTTGGAGGACTGGTCGAGCGGGCGCGGCTGGTGGTGCGTGCGTCCCGGGTTCTCAGGCGTCATACCTGCCGATTGTGCCACTTCGGCGCGGGTGCCCGGCATCACGTGCCCAGGCGGCGGCAGGGCCGGGCCTCCGGGCCGGATCGACGCGGTCAGATCCCGTATCGGAGGTCGACGATCGCCGGGATCTCCGAGTCCGGGAGAAGCTCGTCGGGATGCTCGACGCGCAGAAAGTCCACACACTCGCGCTCGAGCGAACACAGCGAGTACGGCTGGGACTCGATCGACAGCCCGGTGGCCCGGCGGAGACGACGCACCTCACCGCGCACCGTCGTGGTGGCGGCCGGATCCTCGTAGAGAGCCTCCGACAGCGCCCGCGCCGACCACGCCTCACGGGAGGCCAGCAGCGCCACGAGTTCGGCCCGCCGGGGCGTGAGCGGGATCGAGGTCCCGTCCGCCCGGATCACGGCTGGTTTCCACCCGAGCAGTCGGATCGCGGTGACAGGGTTGGAATGGTCGGCCGGGACGTGGCCGGGTGCGTGGGCGGCGGCGTTGTCGTCGTCGTGCCCGGGGCCGGCGGCCGCGCCGGGGAATGACGGGAGCGCGGCGAGCAGGGACTCGGCGAGTCGAGCGCCGCAGCGCACCAGCGCGGCGGTCTCCACCGACGAAAACCGCAGCGGGTGGGACACGTCGAGGACCCCGATGACCCGCCCCCGCGGATCCCTGATCGGACTCGCAGTGCACGTCCAGCCGTGGTGGGCGCGGACGAAATGCTCGCCCGCGGTGGCGTGGGTGAGGGCCCCGGTTTCGAGAGCCAGCGAGATGCCGTTGGCGCCGATGCCCTTCTCGGACCAGTCCGCGCCCTCCGCGAACGCGATCGAGTCCGCGCGACGCAACGCCTGCGCGCTGCCCGCGCGCCACAGCACGCGGCCCCGGGTGTCGGAGACGACGACGAGGTGGCGCCCGGCGGCCGAGGTGTCCGCCACCGATGCCACGACCTCCGCCGCGACCCGGTGCAGCGGCGTCATCTCGCGTGCGGTCGCGAGCTCGTCCCGCGACAGGACGCTGCGCGGGACCTGCTGGTCAGGGGAGATTCCCGCGTCCCCACTGCGTTGCCAGGCGCGCAGCACACGGGAGTCCAGATCGGGCGTCTGACCGCCGGCCAGCGCTATCTCGTGGGCCTCGATCGTGCGGGCCGCGAAGGCGCCGGGGTCGGAGAACCGCAGCGCCGATTGCAACGACATTGCCACCCCCTGGGGAAGACAGTGTGATCTACGTCATTAAAACGCTACAGCAGAGCGAAGGAGTGGGTATGACCCAGACGACCGAAGCGCCGGCACAGGCCGACAACGCCGACCGCGCCGTGGAGACGTGGCTGGCGGAGTTCGGCGAGGCGTTGAGTGCGGGTGACACGGGCCGGGCGGCCGGGATGTTCGAGACCGAGGGGTGCTGGCGCGACTTCGTGTCCTTCACCTGGAACCTCCGGACCCTCGAGGGGCGTGAGGAGATCAGGGAGATGCTCGACTGCCAGCTCGCCGCGGTCGCCCCCACCGGCTGGGAGCTCGCGGAGCCGGCCGCCGAGTCGGGCGGCGTGATCGAGGCGTGGATCAATTTCGAGACCGCGGCGGGTCGCGGCTGGGGCCACCTGCGACTGCGCGACGGACGGGCCTGGACCCTGCTCACCACGCTGCAGGAGCTCAAGGGGCACGAGGAGAAGAGGGGCCGCGACCGCGACAAGGGCGTCGAACACGTCATCCGCCGCGGACGCCGGACCTGGCTCGAGCAGCAGACCGAGCGGCGGGAATCGCTCGGCTACACCGAGCAGCCCTACGCGGTGATCATCGGCGGCGGTCAGGGCGGGATCGGCCTCGCGGCCCGGCTCAAGCGGCTCGGCGTGCCCACGATCGTGATCGAGAAGAACGAGCGCGCCGGCGACTCGTGGCGCAAGCGCTACAAGTCGCTGCACCTGCACGACCCGGTCTGGTACGACCACCTGCCCTACATCCCGTTCCCGGACGACTGGCCCGTGTTCCCCGCCAAGGACAAGGTGGGGGACTGGCTCGAGCACTACACCGCGATCATGGACCTCGACTACTGGTCCGGGACGCAGTGCCTGGGCGCAGAGTTCGACGAGACGACAGCGACGTGGCGTGTCCGGGTCGACCGGCGGGGCGAGGAGATCGAGCTCAGGCCGACCCAGCTGATCTTCGCGCTCGGGGTGTCCGGCTACCCCAACATCCCGCACTTCGACGGCGCCGAGGACTTCACCGGCGACCAGTGGCACTCGTCCGAGTTCACCGGCGAGGGCGACGTCGAGGGCAAGCGCGCCATCGTGATCGGTTCCAACAACTCGGCCCATGACATCTGCGCCGCCCTCTGGGATCACGGTGCGGACGTGACGATGATCCAGCGCTCGTCCACCCACATCTCCCGGAGCGAATCGCTGATGTCGCTCGCGCTCGGTCCCCTCTACTCGGAGGAGGCGCTCGACGCCGGCGTGACCACCGAGAAGGCGGACATGCTGTTCGCCTCCTGGCCGTACCGGCTGCTGCCGGACGCGCAGATCCCCGTCTACGACCAGATGGCGGAGAAGGACGCGGAGTTCTACGACAAGCTCCGGGACGTCGGGTTCGACCTGGACTTCGGAGAAGACGGGTCGGGCCTGTTCCTGAAGTACCTCCGGCGTGGCTCGGGGTACTACATCGACGTCGGTGCCAGTCAGCTCCTGATCGACGGCGAGGTGGCCCTCGAGCGCGGACAGGTGACCCGGATCCTGCCCGACGGCGTCGAGCTCGACGGCGAGCGCGTGCTTCCCGCCGACCTGATCGTCTACGCCACCGGGTACGGCTCGATGAACCAGTGGCTCGTGGACCTGGTGTCCCAGGAGGTCGCGGATCAGGTCGGGAAGGTGTGGGGCTACGGCTCCGACACCACGCGCGATCCGGGCCCGTGGGAGGGGGAGCTGCGCAACATGTGGAAGCCGACCAACGTGGAGCAGCTGTGGATCCACGGAGGGAACCTGCACCAGTCGCGCCACTACTCCAAGTACCTCGCGCTGCAGCTCAAGGCGCGGATGGAGGGGATTCCGACGCCGGTGTACCGGGTGCAGGAAGCGCACCACACCTGCTGACCGGTCCTCGCCGCCTGCTGGCCGGCCCGGTCGCTCTGCCCCCGCCGATCGGTCGCGATCCTGCAGGCATCGGCCGGGTGGCCGCCTGCAGGATCGCGACGGGATTTCACGTTTCGCGACCGGCTTGCCCCGGAAACGACCGCGGCCCGTGATCAGAACTTCTGATC